>JBILBT010000358.1:0-2718 GCA_044353545.1 Crocinitomicaceae bacterium
CCTAGGTTGGGAACAAGAATACTTCTTGATTGACCAAGCCCTCTTCAATGCGCGTCCAGACTTGATGATGACGGGACGTGCCTTGTTTGGTCACGCCGCAGCAAAAGGTCAACAATTGGAAGACCATTATTTCGGTTCGATTCCAGAGCGTGTCACTGCCTACATGCGTGACTTCGAAACAGAAGCCATTCAATTGGGAATTCCTGTAACTACACGTCACAATGAGGTTGCGCCAAACCAATTCGAATGTGCGCCAATCTTCGAAGAGTGCAATCTTGCCAACGACCACAACCTGATGTTGATGGACCTTATGGAGAAGATTGCGCGCAAGCATGACTTCCGCGTTTTGTTGCACGAAAAACCCTTCTCTGGCGTCAATGGTTCTGGAAAACACAACAACTGGTCACTTGCAACGAACACAGGTGTAAATCTTCTCGCTCCAGGAAAAAATCCAAAGTCAAACCTTCAGTTCCTGACCTTCTTCGTCAATACCATAAAAGCCATCCACGACCATTCAGATATCCTACGTGCATGCATTGCCTCCGCAGGAAATGATCACCGCTTGGGAGCAAATGAAGCACCCCCGGCAATTATCTCTGCTTTTATCGGAACGCAGCTTTCAACATTGTTGGATGACATCGAACTGAATGTGAAGGCAGGAAAAATGACGCCAGAAGACAAAACAGAATTGAAATTGAACATCGGAAAAATCCCGCAAATCATGTTGGACAACACCGATCGAAACCGCACATCTCCGTTTGCTTTTACAGGAAATAAATTCGAATTCCGTGCTGTAGGTTCATCGGCGAACTGTGCATCTGCTATGATTGTATTGAATACCATCATGGCGAAGCAATTGAAGGTCTTCAAGAAATCTGTTGACGTACGCATCGATAAAGGTGAAAGCAAGGACGAAGCCATCTTGAAAGAACTGCAAAAGCTCATCAAAGAATCAAAGAAGATCCGTTTTGAAGGAAACGGTTATGGCGAAGAATGGGTCAAGGATGCCGAGAAACGTGGATTGAAAAACCTAAAAGACACACCACGCGCATTGCAGGTTTGGGCAGATAAACATGTAGTGAAGTTGTTTGACGAAATGGGGATTTTAACACCACGGGAACTCGAAGCACGCCAAGAAATTGAATTTGAAAATTACATCATGAAGGTTCAAATCGAAGCGCGCATTATGGGAGATGTCATCAACTCGATGATTATCCCGGCAGTTGTGAATTACCAAAATGTATTGCTGCAAAATGTACAAGGACTAATCGATGTACTCGGCGCAAAAGCGGGCAAAGAAGCTGCAAACACGCAAATTGAATTGATCCAGCGCATTGCGATTCACATGAATAAAATGAAAGCCGCAGCCGACACGATGCTTATGGCACGCAAAGACGCAAATAAACTAAGTCATTCAGAAGACAAGGCATTTGCTTATTGCGATAAGGTGCGCGTACATTTTGATGAAATTCGCTACCATGTTGACAAACTTGAAATGCTGGTTGACGATGAATTGTGGCCATTGCCGAAATTTAGAGAAATGCTTTTCACGCGTTAATTCATGACGAAAAATAAACGTAAAACCCGGACATCGTTCGGGTTTTTTCGTTTCCACTTTTAATCGTTAAAAAATCTCTTCATCTGACACAATGCTTCGCGAGAAGATGACTACCTTTGTTTAAAATAATTCTAAATAAGGTGCGTGTCATTTTAGCAGATAGCAATGATTTGGTTCGGGTTGGACTTCGAACCATATTGAATTCACATGGTGGATTTCAAATTGTTGGTGAAGCGAAAGACAGCGAGGAATTGCAGGCGCAAGTTGAATTTTTCGAACCAACGGTGGTTGTCATCGACTATACATCTCCAGGCTTCAACATCGACATCATTCCGAAAGTGTTGATGAACCACAAGCAAGTTAAATTTCTCGCCATCACCCCAGAGCAATCTGGCCAAACTCTCGTCAATGCGCTCCGATCAGGTGTTATTAGCTACATCAAAAAAGATTGTGATTTGGGTGAAATCATTAATGCCATCGAAGAGACGGCTCATGGAAACAAGTTTTTTTGTGGTCAAATCCTTGAAACGATTCAACGCGCAGCAATTGATGTGAACGACATTGACTTCGAATCGTTTTCATGTGAACCTGTTATCATCTCTGATAGAGAAAATGAAATCATCACCTTAATTGCTGAAGGGCTCACGAACCACCAAATTGCCGATCAACTGTTTCTGAGCAACCATACCATCAACACCCACCGCAAAAATATCATGGCGAAATTAGGTGTGAAAAACACTGCCGGAATAGTTATGTATGCCGTGAAAACACATTTGGTCTCTCCGAATAAATTCTTGTTTGCAGCAGACAACACTTGATCCCATCGTTTTTCAACTTAGGCCTAAGATTTGCTAAGCAGAAGAAAAAATTTGAAATCATTTTGAACGTTTATCCCATACATTTGTACAGCTGACAAATTTTGTTCAAGATGAATTTTCGAATCCTTTTTTTCCTACTACTCATTGGTTCGGCGGCCTATTCTCAGTCAATCAACACAAATGCTGCACCACAGACCAATTCCAATAACAATGTGATGCAATCTGAATCTTTGGAAGAGCAGGCGATTGACACCCTTTCCTTCAAAAATGAGCTAGAGAAACGCGAAGAATCCATTCAACAAAAAAAACAAACGGAGAAATTAAAGGATTTAAATACCACAA
>JBILBT010000359.1:0-2706 GCA_044353545.1 Crocinitomicaceae bacterium
CGGCCTTGCTCTGATGTACATCCTTCAAAATATCTTCTCCAATAATCTTGGTGTTTCCATAAGGCGACGCTGCAAGTCCTTTCGGTAACTCTTCGGTAACTTCTTTCAGTTCTCCTGGCTCACCATAGACCGTACACGACGATGAAAAAACAAAATTTGGAACCTTAAATTGAACTGCAAGTTCTAAGGTGTTGATTAAACCTAAGAGATTGTTCCGGTAATATTTTAAAGGGAATTCAACGGACTCCCCAACGGCTTTGTATGCGGCAAAATGGATTATTCCATCAAAGTTATGCTGCTCAAAAACTTGCTTTAATGCTTCCTTATCACACACATCAATCTTAATGAATTCAGGCAAGTGACCAATAATCTTTTCGATACGTGATGGAACAGATGCATCTGCATTCCTGAAGTCATCGGCAATAACTGGTGTGAATCCTGCGGATACCAAAGCCGTGATGGTGTGCGAGCCAATAAACCCAGCTCCTCCGGTAACAAGAATTTTTCTTTGATGATTCATTTACTCAAAATTAGTATAAATCCGTTATTTTTAAGCGATGGAAGAAAGAGAGCGTCCCGATTTTCAGCAGTATGTCCCGAAAAAGGTGAGTAAGGCGTATGTGATTAAAATTTTCTTGTACACCATCGTGCTTGTTGCCATGGGAGTTTTCTTGTACAAGAAACTAAAACAGCAAGAGAACCCCAAAATAAATACTCACAAAATCGAACAGATTGATCATGTGAAAATCGATTCATCTGGCCAATAAAAAAGACTGCCGTTGCAGCCTTTCCATTTATACTTTCATTCCTTTAACGACACGGTCTTTGCGTTTTGTCTTTTGTAGACGACGTGTAACAACCAATAGATAGGCGTTTCCACTCGAAGACATTGTGGAAAATTGTTCGTTTCCGTATTGTAATTTTCCGCCTTGATTCACTGTCCATTCGGCATTCAAATAGTATTTCGCTGATGGCTCTTTCGATTTCACAGAGAATGAGATGATCTTGCCAGTACCCAATTCAAAACGCAGATTCAATTCTCCGTTTGGACCGAAGCCATCAAAAACACATTTAGTGAAGATTGGAATGATCACACGGTTTTCTTCCTTACTCGAATTGGTGACAAGCGCACCTGCATCGGTCGTGCCTTGATTACCGGAAGACTTACTTTTTTCTAGAATAATTGTCTGAGAAGTGAAAAACTGAACCTTGCGAAGGTCTTTGTCTGTATTCAAATCGAATCGTTCACGGATATCATTGTTGAATGGAACCTTCGTTCCACAAGAGATCAAAAGCAGGATAAGAACAGGTATAAGTGCAAATTTCATTGTCGTTTTTTTGGTAAAGATACAGCATACGATGAAAATCAGCTTATTTTTACAGCAATGAAAATTCAGGTACACACCTTTACCTTTAATGGGTTTCAAGAAAACACCTATTTGCTGAGCGACGAAGATAAAAATTGCGTGATCATCGATGCGGGTTGTTATTCGCGTGAGGAACAAATGGAGCTGATGGATTATGTTGAGGACAATGGTTTCGTGCCCTTGGCTTTGTTAAACACCCATGCGCACATCGATCACGTTTTGGGCAATGCATTCCTTCATCGAGCTTTTGGTCTGAAATCCTATTTGCATCCATTGGATATTCCTACACTTGAAGCCGTTTCAAGCTATGCCCATTTGTATGGATTCGAGGGATATGTCCCCGCTCCAGCGCCTGATGTGCTTCTTAACGAAGGAGATAAGCTGGTGTTTGGTGGAATTGAATTGGAGGTGATCTTTACCCCTGGTCATGCCCCAGGACATGTTGTCTTTTACAATGCTGAAAATGGCTTTGTGATCAACGGAGATGTACTGTTTTCTGGAAGTTTCGGCAGAGTGGATTTACCCGGCGGCGATTTAGACACCTTGAAAGCGTCCATCTTTGAGAAGATGTTTGTATTGCCCGAAGAAACCATGGTGTATTGTGGTCATGGGCCAGAAACCACCATCGGCAAAGAAAAGCGGACAAATTACATTTATAATTTTTAATCAGCAGCAATGCGGATTGGAGTCAACGCACGTTTTTTATTGCCCGATCGAATCGATGGATTTGGCCGGTATTCGGAGGAGGTGATTCGTCGATTGGTCAAAATGCATCCCGAGGATGAGTTCATTTTGTTTTTCGATAGACCGTTTGACCCTCGCTTTGTTTTTGGTAAAAATGTAACTCCAGTGGTTCTCGGTCCTCCAGCGCGACATCCCATTTTATTTCTGGTTTGGTTTGAATGGTCCATCCGTCGCGCTTTAAAAAAACACAAGGTTGACGTATTCTTCTCTCCTGATGGCTATCTATCTTTGACATCAAAAGTTCCGCAAGTTGGCGTGATCCACGATATCAATTTCGAGCATTACCCCAATGATTTGCCCTTTACAGCACGACATTACCTTCGGACATTTTTCCCGCGTTTTGCGCGAAAAGCGACGTATGTTGTGACCGTTTCAGAATATTCACGCCAAGACATCATTCAAACGTATGGCATTCCCCCCGAGAAAGTTAGTGCCTATTGGAACAGCGCTTCGGATGATTTTCGACCACTTGACGTCAATACGCAAATCAATATTCGCGAAAAATATACCGAAGGAAAACCCTATTTTCTATTTGTAGGCACCATCCATCCGCGGAAAAATCTTGCACGACTCATCGAGGCCTTTTGTGCTTTTA
>JBILBT010000114.1:0-8762 GCA_044353545.1 Crocinitomicaceae bacterium
CTTTCTCCGTAAGGCCTTTGCACAGTTCAACGCACAATCGACGGTGGATTGGTTTGAGTCGAGAGGTGTGCGGATGAAAACATATCCCGACAATTGTATTTTCCCACAGTCAAACACCTCTCAATCGATCATAGATTGTTTCTTGTTTGATGCGTCAGCCAAAAATATTGAAGTCATTTATCAGTTTCATGTACAAGCGATTCGCAAGAACAACGAGACCTTCACTATTACTTCGATTACAGGGACTGAAATGAAAGCGGATGCCGTCATTGTAACTGTTGGTGGACAGCCAAAAAGCTCTGGAATTTCTTGGGTAGAAAATCTTGGTCACACCATTGTTGAACCTGTGCCTTCTTTGTTTACGTTCAACATGCCCAATGAAACCATTCGCGAGTTGATGGGCAACGTCGTTGAGAAAAGTACAGTGAAAATTGAAGGCACAAAATTGATGGGACAAGGCCCTTTGTTAGTCACCCACTGGGGAATGAGTGGCCCCGCAATTTTGCAATTGTCGGCATGGGGAGCGCGGGTTTTGGAAGGCTTGAACTATAATTTCTTTGTCTTAGTGAATTGGTTGAATGATACATCAGAGGAATCGCTTCGGGGGATGTTAGCTGCAACAATGACCCAACATGGTGCGAAGAAAATGAGTAATTGGAATCCATTTCCTGTGACAAATCGCTTGTGGGAATTCTTGCTGCAGCGGTCTGAGATTAACCCAGAAAACCGTTGGAATGAACTCGGTAAAAAATCTCTAAATAAATTGGTGAATACCTTGCTCAACGATCGCTACGCAGTGTCGGGAAAAACAACGTTTAAGGAAGAATTTGTCACTGCAGGTGGTGTCTCACTCTCTGAAATCGAGGTGAAATCGATGGAAAGTAAGCTTGTCCCTGGACTTTATTTCGCAGGTGAAGTGATGGATATTGATGGCATCACAGGTGGATTTAACTTTCAAGCCGCGTGGACGACTGGTTTTATCGCTGGAAAAAATGCAGCGTCGGTTTAAATCTCTGTGTGGTGGGTTTCTTCCATTTTTAATAGCAGTCGAATAATATCAGCCGTGGTGACAATGCCTACAACATGTTCATCTTCAGTTACAATGACAGAATGAATTTCACCTTTCGCCAATTCTTGAGCTACCTTACCAATTGTTGTATTGCTTGAAACTGAAACGGGATGTATCGACATGATTTCACTGACTTTTTTCGTGTGGTATACAGCATCGTTATCGTCCAAACTGGCGTCACTAATGGCCCGCATAAAGTCAATTAAACTAACTATACCGGTTAGCTTACCATGATCTGTTACTGGAATGTGGTGATGAAAGGGTTTCCCTTCGTAGATGTGTTTTAAATCGAGAATGGGTTGGTGGGGTTCGACACACACGACCTTCTTGGTCATGATGTCTGCAACGGTTCTGTGTAAATTCATAGGTGGTTTCTTTCGTGAATAAATGCTGATGATTGCTGACCAGCGTCATATTTTGATTCCATGCAATATACGACTTTTATGGGATAAACAATCGAATCATGAAAGCAAAAACCATTCTTGAATTGGCGACTTTGTCGGCCAGTCTTTACACCATTTCTAAAAACACACAAATCATCGAAAAAATGCGTCAACTCGCCGAAGAGGGCAAGGATAAAGTTAATGCATTCATGAAAGAACATCAAGTGGATGAAAATGGAAATGACATTGAATTTGTGGATAAAATGCTTCAGAAAGCTACTGAGTTGCGCGAGGATTTGGAACAGAAAATTTCACAAGTAGTTGCTGAGTTGTATGAGAAGCTCAACATTGCACATACCGATCAGATTGGTCATCTCGAAGAAAAAATCGCAATGCTTTCCAATGATCTTGCCTTGGCTGAAGCCCGCATTAAACATTTAGAAAGTAAACAGGTTTAGTACATGGTAATTTACACCTCGTTCCGTCAGCGCTTTCGGTCGTTTATTCGATACAATCAAATTCTCCGTGTCTTTGTCAAATATGGTTTTGAGCAAATTGTATCGTACATGGTGGCGAGTAAGCGCTACAGTTTTATTCGGCGTATCATCCCAAAAACAACGCGCAAAAATGCGCAGAAGTACTCGAAATGGGAAAAGATGCGCTTGGTGTGCGAAGAGCTCGGACCTACATTTGTCAAATTTGGACAAATCTTGAGCAACCGCCCAGATTTGTTGCCAGAAGAATTGATACTTCAATTGGAAAAATTGCAGGACAATGTACCTCCCATGCCAAGTAATATTGCAAAAGAGGTGGTTGAAGAGGAACTCAAAAAATCTGTTGATGAATTGTTTGCCTATTTTGAACCAGATGCCTTTGCCTCTGCATCTATGGCTCAAGTTCATCGAGCAACATTACATTCGGGCGAAAAAGTAGCAATAAAAGTCCAGCGGCCTGGGATCAAACAAACCATCTTGGAAGATATTCGAGTGATGTATTCACTGGCCGATATTTTTCAAAAACGCATTCCATCACTCAAGAGTTTTGACCCACATGGATTGGTGCGGAGCTTTGAAGAAAGTATTCTGAAGGAGCTTGATTTCATTCACGAATCTGTTAATATTCAACGCTTCACCAACAATCTTACGACTGACTTATCCGATAAAACAACGCATTCACCGAAGGTCTTTCGCACATTTACTACTTCAAAGATTTTGGTAATGGAGTTTATTTCAGGAATAAAAATTTCAAATGTTGGTCAAATGGAAGCAAAAGGATATGACCGAAAAGTGATCGCTCGACGACTGGCATTGACCTACATCAAACAAGTGTTCGATTACGGTTTTTTTCATGCCGACCCACATCCTGGAAATATCTTAGTTATTCCGGGGCAACACATTTGTTTTTTGGATTTTGGAATGATGGGAGTCATTTTGGACAGGGATATTGAAATGTTCGGAAATTTGTTTTTGGCTGTGAAAGCTAAGGATGTAAAGCGCGTTATTCGGGTGCTTCAAAACATGTCAGAAAATTCTGCAATCAAGGATATGCGTGCATTGGAATATGCCATCAATGATTTTGTTCAAAGCTATGGCGTCAATAGCATTCACGAAAATGAAATGAGTTCTGTCCTTATGCAGCTCAAAGATGTGATTGTTGAGCATGGCCTAAAAGTACCGCCACATTTCTTTCTTCTCGCGCGCTCTATGGTAACGATTGAGGGAGTTATACATCATCTCGACCCAAGTTTAGATCTACTGGACTTGGCCCGTCCATATTTAGTGAAATCGATCCGTAGGAAATTAGATCCCATCAAAATGATTAAAAAAGTGCTGTCGGGCATTTATGATTTTGGGGCCTACATGGAAGATTTTCCGCAGGACTTTAAAAACGCCATCAAGAAGATCAATTCAGGTAAAATCAATGTGGACCTCACTCACCATGGCGTTGACCCGATGGTACATACCATAAATCGCGTTACCCGACAGTTGGTGATGTCTTTGTTGATTTGTGCGCTAATTATAGGCTCAACACTATTAATGATCAATAACGTAAAACCACTTTGGGGACAAACTTCAGTGTATGGCATTATTGGTGTAATCGCCGCGGTTTATTTAGCACTTCGAATGAGAAGAGATCTTCGAAAAGGAGATCATGACGACTGGTCTGGTTGGGATGAATAAAAAAAGGAATCGTTTCGGATTCCTTTCGTGTTCTTGTTTTTCTTTGATCTTATGCAGTTTGAATGAATGCATTTTTCAAATGAGTATAGGCTTCAGTCATCTCTTTTTGAAAAATATCAAAATGGTCTTCTTTAATTGTGTTAAACTTCTTTCTTAAATCGGCAATGATGTTTTCTACGGTTTCCATGCGTTCTTTCATGTTGCGGCGTGTTTTTTCGGTGCCACTTTCCATGTAGTCATTCAATACTTCGAGCTTCACCTGCAAACGTTCCAACACGTCCAACATTACCGCATATCCTCGAATGAAGCGCGGATTCACAATAATTTCTGAACGCACTTCATGAATAGCCTGAAGTATTTTTTTTCGCTGTTCAACATACTTCTCCAATGTTTCTGCCTTGCCTAAATACAAATGCAAGCGCAAGGCTTCAACCTTTGTTTTCATCGTGTTAAATAGATCGGCTCCATAGTCAATGCGGTTGTCGATGTCGTGCACCAAGCTGGAATAGGAATGTTTGACTTGTTCGAAAACTTTCATTGCTTCCATCTTTCCCAAGGTGGCTGTGACTTCAAATTTTTCGAGTTCGACAGCTGTTTTACGCAAACTGTCTGCGACGTAGTCGATGAAATGTAAATTGATTGTGGTTTCCATGATTGTTGTTTACAACAAAATTAAAGAGAGTGAGTCTTCTTTGTTATGACGAGTGTCAGCTATCGATGTGATACTTACTCCTTTTTATCTTTTTTCAAGCGTAAACTTTGATAGTCCAACCAATAAATGACTTTTACCGAAAGACTGTTTAAAGGGTCATTCTGAAATAAACCGTTGATATTCGAAAGATATGCAGCTTTGATGGCCTCATCACTCGAGAAGATTGCATTTTTCCATACAATGTTTATCTCACTTCCTGGTTTGAACACCCATCGGTAAACGAAGTCAATCGTAAAAGCATTGTAATTTGTGTTGTACACCAAAACACCTTGGTCATTCAATCCTGTCATTCCATTTTCTAACAGGGAGCCATCGTCTTGCAAATCAAAGAACGAATGGTATGAAACAATGGAGCGGTAATGTCTCAATCGGAAGGTGATTCCCATGCGGTTAGTCATGGTATACAAGACATTGATGGTATTGGTGATATTTCTCCTGTCACGTGAACCAAAGACAATGTTTCCTGTGGTAAATGTTGGGGTCCCAAATGCAACAGCATATCCTTGCTCGCTGAGCGTAAGGGTTTCTTCATAGTTGTAAATGAGAAAAATTTTAGAGCTCAAGCGAATTCTTGGGCTGAAATTCCAAGAGTAATTTTTCCAGTTCTCTCGACCGATGAATGAAAAACTTCCACCTAAGTCCAAAGCCAATCGCTTCTGGTAATTGGTCGAAATCCAAGGTGCGAAATCAATCCATGTCGGACCTACAAAATACCTTCCAGCGACGCGTGGTTCAAAATAATCGTATGCTTTGGTTAAACCACTGTTGATGCTAATTCCTGAGGCATGAAACTTTCGGTTGTTGTTGAAACAATTGATGGACAAATACGTGCCCGTATATACATTTGGGGCATACAATCGCTCATAGGAAAGGGAGGCTGAAACAGACGCTTGATTGATTTTCCAGAAAGGTTTGAATACGCGGTATGAAATACTCGCAGTAAGGTATCTTTTATTGTTGTTGGCATTAAAACCCAAGTCATTCGGATCGTAGGTGTTTGATTCCAGGAAATAACCTGCATTGTACACCAAATTTCCGGTTTGCTTACCGAGACTTACTCCTGCATTGTAGCCGTCATTCACACCTGTACTGAACAATTTTGCGGAATATGCGCTTCTCCCTGAAATGAAATAGGCATTGTCTTTTGAATTGAGTTTTGTGTTCATCCCTGTGACATTGGCATCGTAAAATTGCCCTTCCCGCATCACATTGGTGTTGGTCAAGGTCACTGAACTATTGTTCTTCAGTGTTTGATCCAATACAAATACGTTGTAGTTGGTCAATGGTGAAACAACAATTTCTCGCTCCATCCCGCTGTCAAGATTCAATGCCATGCCTTTCTGCTCGGCTGTAATCCCATTGAAGACACCAATTCCCAAACCTGATTTTGTGCGTCCAGACACTTTTGTGGCGTTGTACAATTGTGAGGCACCTGGTTCATTCGACAAGACTTCGTCAGGACTTAGATTTGTTTTTAATACGTCGTAAGGGGATTGAATACCAATCCTGCGGGAATAAAAGAGCCCTGATTTGTTGAATAGTTCTGTTCCTTCGGTAAAGAACTGCCGATTTTCGTTGAACTGAATTTCATAGGGGGAAAGGTTTAATACTTTATTGTCAAACACCACTTGACCGAAATCAGGAACCAAGGTCATGTCTAAGGTAAAAGCTTCGTTGATGCCATACTTGATGTCCATTCCTCCATTTAGAGATCTTGTCCAATTGCTGGTACCAGCTTGATTTAGCGGGTAATGGTCGGCATATCCAGATATATATGGAATCAAGGCCAAACGCAAAGGCGGCTCAATTCCTTGAATTCCCAATAAATCACCACACTGTGCTAGCCAGTTGTCGAAGTCGGGTTTAATTGGACTCCATACCGATTCTTCTCGTTGACGACTAATTTGACGATAGAAGTTTACCCCCCACGTTTGTATGTCTTTCTTAGGAAAACGAATAGCAGAGTAGGGGATCCGCATCTCGACCTGATATCCTTTTTCGTTGCGAATTACGGCACTGCTCCAAACCATGTCGACTTCGATACTTTCAGAAACCGCGGTTACTTTAGAATCAAACTGAACCCCCATGCTGCTTACGCCAAATGAAAAGCCATTCTGGTCGTCATTGTAAGTGTCCAGAATGATTTGAAAATTATCTACGTTCGCATTGAAGTCATCCCGCTGACTTAGGATTTTAGAAACATGCTCCGGTTTGTCATAACAAATGGCACTAATGTACAGCGCCTGATCGTCATAGATGACTCTGACCTCAGTTTGTTGCGAGGAAGGGTCTCCTGGATGAGGTTTGAACTGAACGAAGTTTCCAACAGAAACAGCTTTCGACCAAGCTAATTCTGTAAAATCGCCATCAACCTGAATTTTTTCATCGGTGCGCAAGGCCGTTGTTGTCTGTTGTCCGAAAACAAAAACATTCGTGAAGACGAAAAACAAACCAAAAATTCTAGAAATCATCGAGTACAAAAATAATAGAAGATTTGCGCACAGCGTGTTAAATTCAACTAATACATGTCACGAAAACTCTTTTCTAACCATTCACGATGTGCGGGATGCGCAATAGAGGTAAGCAAACGCGCCCGTTCTTGAATTGTTTTTCCATGCAAATTCACTGAGCCAAATTCGGTAACCACATAATGTACATGTCCGCGGGTGGTTACGACTCCTGCGCCTGATCGCAGCACTGGGACAATACGCGATTCACCACTTCGCGCAACAGAAGGCAATGCGATAATTGGTTTTCCACCTTCAGACAAAGCTGCACCGCGAATAAAGTCCATTTGACCACCAATGCCTGAATATATTTTTGTTCCCATCGAATCTGCACAGATTTGACCACTCAAATCGATTTCAATGGCACTATTGATTGCGGTGACTTTTGGGTTTTTTCGTATGACCTCTACACTATTTACATACGAGAAGTCGAGCATCTTAAGTAGAGGGTTGTCGTGCATAAAGTCGTAAAGCCGTTTTGTCCCAACAGCAAAAGATCCGACAATCATACCTCGGTGCTTATTTTTTTTTGAGCCATTGATGACACCCGATTCAACCAAGGGAAGAATACCATCGGAGAACATTTCAGAATGAATGCCAAGGTCTTTATGGCTATTGAGAAAAGAAAGCACCGCGTTTGGAATGGAGCCAATACCAAGCTGCAATGTGGCTCCGTCTTCAATCAATTCTGCCACATTTTTTCCAATACCCATTGTTGTTTCATTTAAAGGCTCAGAACTGATTTCAGGAAGTGCATCATTGCATTCTACTGCACTATGTATTCTTGAAATATGAATAAATCCGTCGCCGTGTGTTCGGGGCATTTGTGTATTGATTTGAGCAATCACAATACGTGCTGTTTCAACAACAGCTAAAGAAATGTCTACTGAGGTACCGAGGGAACAATACCCATGGATGTCAGGTGGAGAAACAGAAATTAGGGCTACATCAATTTGAATGACTCCAGTGCGAAAAAGGTTTGGTGCTTCGCTTAGAAATACAGGGATATATGAGCCCCGTCCAGACTGAATATTCTCTCGGATGTTGGGACCAACAAACATGGGTTTTGGTGTAAAAGATTCTCGAAATTCGACATTAGAGTAGGGTGCATCACCCTCGGTATGTAAAGAGTAAATGGACACATTTCGCAAGGTATTGTGTCGTCTAGTGAGTGCATCAACCAAGCGCATGGGTGTTGCTGCAGCAGTATGAATAAAAATGTTGGAATTGGATTCGATTACGCGCACGGCGTCGACTGCATCGGTCATCATGGTGGTTTCTTTTCGTAAAGGTAAGAAAGGTAAACGAATGGAGAATTAAAAGTGAAGAATTAAAAATTAAAAATTATGAATGAAAAATATATTACACGAGTATACATCGAACACCTAAATTCCTCTGTGCCTCTGCGGTAGAGAGAAGTAGTTTAAATAACATTTGCGAATGATAAAATCCTAAACCAGTTTTCGGAAAGTTAAATTGATGCGAGGAACAAGAACCTTCATCGATTTAGCAATGCAGTGCTTCCAATGGTGCTGCATTGCTCCCCCCATGATGAGTAAAGAGCCATGAGGTAAAATAAGTTGCTTGGATGCTCCTGAGGCAGTGTGTTTTAAATCGAATCGACGTTCAGCACCTAAACTTATTGAGGCAATAACAGGATTTATTCCGAGTTCTTTTTCATTGTCAGCATGCCAACCATTGCTATCTTTTCCATCGCGATATAGATTGGCTAAAACACAGTTAAACGATTCACCACTCACCAGCTCTATTTTGTTCTTAATGTCTTCTAGGTCTTCAGTAAATGGATGAGAAATGAGGGTGTTCCCAGAATAATGGTACGTCTTCCCCTCGATGACATGAAGAGATTCGAGCCTTGGTGTAGCATAAGTTTTACCAAACAAGGTGACTTTT
>JBILBT010000115.1:0-8755 GCA_044353545.1 Crocinitomicaceae bacterium
AAATCCCAAACCGTTGGTACAAAGCGTCCGTTTAAATCGCGGTACATGTAATAGTTTTGACGAAATGCCCCAGAATAGGAATCAAGGTTCACCAAAACGTTATTGAAGGCCAGCATCCACAGCGCACGATCTACATCAAGTACCGATTCTATCGTTGAAAAGTTGTTGTTCAAGGTATCCATCATTGCAATGAATTCTTCCCATCCATACGTTGATTTGATTTCATAACGTGTCGCATAGGATGCTGAATCTGTGCCCAAATAGTTCAAATCTGGATTTCCAGTACCGCCAGGTCCAGCTCCTCCCGATGGGTTACATTTAAAGAAGGCTCCATCTGTTGTGTAGTAATGATCACCGTTGAATGAGTCATTTATAGACTCAGCATTGGAATACACACCTCTTAGAGTACCGTTGATGTATACATTGGCGAAGTTTGCCTTCGGACAATCCATGTATTGCTCTAGGATGGCATAGGAAAGCACCTCACGAATCATAGATGGGTCACCGTAGCCATTTGACAATTTAATATTCGTATATCCTTGATAATCAGCACCACCATTAACATAATTCAATTCAATATGCAATGGATTTTTGTTGTTATTTGGATTGTATGAACTGTTTCCTTTGTACTTCACACCAACACTATCATACATCACCCCATTGATCCGCACGGAATCCGCCAAGAGATAGTCTTCAGTCGTTGCTGCCAAGGCATCCATTTGCGCATCCCAAGTGGCAGTTGCAAAGAAAATCTCAATAGTTTGAATCGTTGCCCTATTATAAAAAGTTTGTGCCGATGCTGTCATTCCACTAAAGGCTGCAAAGAAGCACGAGAGAATTAATTTATTCATTTTCTGATTGTAAATTGTCCGCAAGTTAGATTCTTTTGACTCCTTAACCTTGCGTTAACATTGGTTTTTTTAAAATAAAAAAACGCCCCCGAAAGAGCGTTTCACATTAAATCTCTGATTATTAAATATCTATCTTCGCGTATTTCGCATTTTTCTCGATAAACTCACGACGAGGTGGGACGTCATCGCCCATCAGCATGGAGAAGATTTGGTCGCACTCTGCGGCATTTTCGATTGTTACTTGACGTAATGTGCGTGACTCCTTACACATTGTCGTTTCCCATAACTGCTCAGCGTTCATCTCACCAAGACCTTTGTACCGTTGCACATTCACTGAGGTTTCACTTCCTCCGCCTTTCAACTCTTGAATGAGGAGATCGCGCTGATCTTCGTTCCAAGCATAATTGGACTTTGTTCCTTTTTTGACTTGATACAATGGAGGTGTTGCAATGTACACGTAGCCATTCTCAATCAATTCCTTCATGTAGCGGAACAAGAATGTAAGAATCAAGGTTTCGATATGCGAACCATCGACATCGGCATCACACATGATGATGACCTTGTGGTAGCGTAACTTTTCAATGTTTAAAGCTTTCGAGTCCTCTTCCGTTCCGATGCGCACACCCAAAGCTGTGTAGATGTTTTTAATCTCTTCATTTTCGAAGATCTTATGTTGCATGGCTTTTTCTACATTCAAAATCTTACCACGCAAAGGCATGATCGCTTGGAAGTGACGGTCGCGGCCTTGTTTCGCCGTTCCACCCGCCGAATCTCCCTCGACAAAGAATATCTCGCAAGCTGCAGGATCTTTTTCAGAACAGTCAGCCAATTTCCCTGGAAGACCAGAACCAGTGAGTACGCTTTTACGTTGCACCATCTCACGTGCTTTGCGGGCAGCGTGGCGGGCACGAGCAGCAAGAATCACCTTATCAACAATGATTTTCGCTTCTGCGGGGTGCTCTTCAAGGTATGCAGACAACATTTCAGAAACTGCCTGACTAACAGGTGCAGTCACCTCGCGGTTACCTAGTTTCGTCTTCGTTTGTCCTTCAAATTGAGGCTCTTGCACTTTTACTGAAACAACGGCAGTCAATCCTTCACGGAAGTCATCACCATCAATTTCAATTTTTTCTTTTGCCAACATTCCAGATTCTGTGGCGTATTTCTTCAATGTATTGGTCAAACCACGACGGAAACCTGAAAGGTGTGTTCCTCCTTCGTGCGTATTGATGTTGTTCACATATGCTTGAATGTTCTCCGTGTAAGATGTATTATACGTCAATGCCACTTCAACGGGAATTCCTTCGCGCTCACCTTCAAAATAGATGACATCTGAAATCAATGGCTCTCGGTTGCGGTCGAGGTATTGTGCAAATTCCTTTAAACCGCCTTCAGAATGAAACGAAGTGGTCAAGTGCTTGCCCTCATCATCTGCCTCGCGCAAGTCGGTTAGCGTAATGGTGATTCCTTTATTCAAGAAGGCCAATTCGCGCATTCTTGCCGCAATTGTATTGTAGTTGTATTCTGTATAATCGAAGATGGTTGAGTCTGGCTTGAACGTTACCGTCGTACCTGTTTCTTCACTTTCGCCAATTACTTTTACATCATACAAAGGTTTCCCGATGCTGTATTCTTGTTCAAATATCTTTCCATCACGTCGCACTGTTGCTCGCAAATGAATCGAAAGTGCATTTACACATGAAACCCCTACTCCGTGAAGTCCACCAGAAACCTTGTAGGTATCCTTATCGAACTTACCACCTGCGTGGAGCACGGTCATTACAACTTCAAGGGCTGATTTCTTTTCTTTCGTGTGCATCGCCGTAGGAATTCCACGGCCGTTGTCACGCACAGTGACTGAATTGTCTTCATTGATCCATACGTCAATAGCGTTACAATGTCCCGCCAACGCTTCATCAATTGAGTTATCAACGACTTCGTATACAAGGTGATGTAAACCTCTCACGCCGACATCACCAATATACATCGCTGGACGCTTGCGCACAGCCTCTAAGCCCTCCAGGACTTGGATGTTATCCGCTGAATACTGGTCTTTTTTCACTTCTTCACTCATCGTAATCCTTATTTTTGGATAGTTAGTTGTTCAACACGCAAAAATAAGAAAACACGAGGGTTCAGCGGCAAGGATAAGTCCGTCGGTCAGGTGAACTTATCAACAAAATATTAACGAGAAAAGACCGAGAGTTACTTCTTTGTAATCCACTCAATAATTTGCGGATCGTTCGGCAAAGTGCGCGGTGAAATCACTTGTTCCAACTCTCCTTTTTCATTGATCAGGTATTTCTGGAAATTCCAAGCCACTTGGTTGTCTTCCAATCCATTCAAAGACTTCGTGGTTAAAAATTTGTACACCTCATTCATGTCCGAACCTTTCACTGAAATCTTGCCCATCATAGGAAAAGTTACGCCGTAATTTTTCTTACAGAACGATTCGATTTCTTCATTCGAACCAGGCTCTTGCGACATGAAGTTATTTGCTGGAAATCCAACGATGACGAAATTTTGATCTTTGTACTCTTTGTACAAAGCCTCTAACTCTTCGTATTGTGGAGTTAAACCACATTTTGAAGCGGTGTTCACCACCATAATTCTCTTTCCTTTGAGCGATGAAAAGTCAAAATCCTTTCCATTGATGTCTTTCACGGTGAACTGGTGAATTGTTCCTTTCTCCTCGCCTACGAAGGCCATTGCTGCAAATACGACTGCCATTGCTATAACTAATTTCATTTGTCTTGTTTTGAATTCAAACAAATTTAAGGAAACAATGTTCGCTATCTTGCATCAATTGGAAACCTTTTTTGAAAATGAACGAATAATTGAGCAATGAAAACGATTTGGCTTTGTGTAGTATTTTCCGTTTTGACCTTGGGGTCGATGGCACAAACCATGCTCTCTGGCAATTGGCAAGGAATACTAATTCGCGATGGTGCAACAATTCAACAATCCTCCATTATCTATCTCAGCATCCCATCGAGCGAAAAGGAATTCATCGGAAAAACCCGGGAAGAGATCTTCGACACTGAGCTTTTTGCCGTGAAAAAAATGAAAGGCAGTACCAACGGGAAAAACCTTAGTATCCAACAAACATTCATCGAAAAAAAGAAAACAAACACCAAAACCACATGGTGTATGCTTTCTGCTACATTGACTTACACGGACAGCACAGGATATTTAGAAGGAAGATATACAAGCACTGATTGCCGAAGTAGCCGGGGTAAAATTATTTTGTACCGTTCAACAGAAGCCTTTCCAGACGTTGATAATTCACCTCCATCGCAGACTTGGTTCTCTACTTTTGTTTCTGATTATTCCAAAGGATATTATTCTCCTGAAACAAGAAAAAAGGAACGCGATAATTTTAAATTCCTTCCGATTTATTTTGAGTACGACCTCGCAGAAATTAAACCTGAATACCACGATTTTCTCATTCGTCTGATCCGTGTTGTCAATGGCCACTCAGATTTGCGCATTAAGGTCACTGGACACACAGATGCTGATGGTTCGGACATCTATAACCTCGACTTGTCTAAAAGGCGTGCAGAAGCGATTATTCAGTTCTTCACCAGTCATGGCCTTTCCAAAGATCGACTAGAAATCGATTTTAAAGGTGAAAGTGCACCTGTCGACAACAATTCAACTCCCGAAGGCAAGCAAAACAACAGACGCGTTGACTTTTCTTTTATTTAACTCGTACTGGATTTTTTTTCGCAGAGAGTTCAAGGATAATTCCTAGGGTTGGCTGCACAATACCAGAAGTGTTTTTAATGAATTTCGTTTTGTAACGCGTTGGGTCGTTGGGATCTGTAATTGGCTGACCATTCGCATCTTTCTCTAGCAAAAGAATCGGCGCAACTGCCGTCTTATATCCGTACAAATTTTGAATGTCCAAATAAAAGTTCATCGAAAATTTCGGTAAAAAGATTTTCTTGTCCACACGCATGTTCAATTGGTGGTAGCTCGATTCTCGCATGGTGTTTAGTAAGTCGTAATTCAATACACCTTGACCATTCACATCCCAGACCTGCTTAAGGCTTGATGTTGCCACATCGATCGGTGTATATGGCGATCCACCGGAGAACAACCAACGGAAACCTACTTCCCAACCTTTTTTGAAACGCTTTCCACCTGTAATCGATACGATGTGACGACTGTCCCATGAAGATGGTATATAGCTGCCATTTTTATCCTTGAACTCTGAACGAACATAAGTATAGGCCACAATTCCATAAAACCCTTTGATCATTTTTTGCTGATAAAGGAATTCAGCACCATAGGCTCGACCAGTCGAAATTGATTTCACAGCTTCATTGCCCACAACTCCAAAATCAGAACCTTGGTTGGCCAGAGAGATGGAGTCATTGAGTGAGAAGGGATAGCGGCTGTACCCTTTGTAGAATCCTTCCACTGTGAATCGGGATGAGAACTTTGTCAAATACTCTGTACCCAAAACAAAATGATCTGCACGAATGTACTTCACGTCATTTTCCTTATTAACTAAGGTTCCTGTCGCATCTCTAAAACCGAGAATCGTATAGGAAGGAAGCTGATGGAACCGCGCCACATTGGCATTGATCGAAAGACGCTCATTAACACGATAACTTGCCGAAATCATGGGTGACAATTGATCCAAAGGATTCATGAGCGACTTCGAATAATTGCTCACATCGCTGCGAAGACCAAGGGAAAGATTCAATCGTTCGCCAAATAATTTTCTGTTCACTTGCGCAAACATTGAGCCTTTACTAAGGTACAAATCCGACGTGTAATCGACTGTTATCGGCAAACCTTGCACTATGATATTGTTGTATGTCTGGTTGTTGTAACGCGCGTATTCGTATCCAAATCCAGCTGTCAATTTCCAACCATTTTTGGAATACACATGTTCAAACCTAAATTTATTTTCCGCTTCAAAGGACGAATAATCCAAGATTTTGTTTGCTTCTGTTTCGATGTTTCCAGCGTAACGGCGGGAGGTGTTTTTCAGCATGTTTCTGCTCATCACAACAGTTTGATAGGAATTCTTCGAATAATGCAACCAATTCACACCAAAGGTGTAACTCCATTGTCCCTGCGATGGAATATTGCCTAAAATAAACTCGTTGTATTCTTTCTGCTCAGGATCAGTAACTTTCTCGTTCACCTTTGAATTCAGTCGAAATTGATCGAAGGCACCAAGTCCCAGAAACGTAATTTTGTTTTTGTCGTTGAGTTTAACATTAACCTTATATTGTGAATCGTTGTAAGTCGGCAGGAATGGAAGTTGCAATGCGGAGAACAAAAATTGAAGGTATGAGCGTCGCGCTGAAAAAATAAAATCTGCTTTTTTTCCAAGTGGACCGTCCAAGGTCAAGGCCACATCGCTCGATCCCAATGCGAAGTTGGTGATTAACGCATCTGGATTTCCATCCTTTTGTTTGAACGCGATAACTGAACTCAATCCATTTGCACGACTTGAAGGAAATGCCCCAGAATAAAAGTCTACCTCACGGATAAAGTTGACATTCAATAAGCCCACAGGACCACCACTCGATCCTTGTGTAGCGAAGTGGTTGATGTTTGGGACTTCAATGCCGTCGAGATAAAATTTATTTTCACCTGGTGATCCCCCGCGAATGATGATGTCGTTTCTAAATGTCGCACGAGAAGCAACACCCGGAAAAGCCTGCAGTACCTTGCTCACGTCTCTGTTCGCCCCAGGAAGACGCTCCACTTCCGTCGCATTCAATGTTTTTAAGGAAACGGGAGACTCATCTTTTCGAACAAAAGGAGAAGCCTTCGCTATCACCTCTTCCTTGTCAACGATTAACATTTCCAAAGGAAAACTCAGATCAACCGTTCGGGCATTCGTTACCGTAACTTCGTTGATCAAGAAATCTTGAAAACCCGACACACTAGCTTTAAAATTATATACTCCAGGAGTCAGACCATTGATTTCAAAGGTTCCATCGTCAAGGGAAACAGCTCCTTTTTGCTGATCGACAACGATAACCTTGGCGAAAGGAATGGGTTCATTGTTTAACGCATTAAAAACTCTACCTGTTACTTTTCCTGATTGCGCAAAGAACAGCATGGGAAAAAGCAGATATACGAAGAGGAGTGTTGATTTTTTCATTCAATTAAAATTTCTTTTTTTGAATAAACAATAAACACCATTTAATGTTTAGAATATTGCAGAATTATCTGTTCTTTTATTCTACGCGCACCCATTTTTGCGTGCGGTACAATGGCCCGATGTAGCCACGAACATTTAACAAGTTGGCATTTCCTTCTACCAACCACATTTTCACGGTATAAATTTTTCCAATTTCCGGATCGACAATCGTTCCACCTTCCCATTCTTCACCGTCCCACTTTAAACTGCGTACAATCTGCAATCCTACAAGCGGCTGATCTTTTCGGTCATCGGTACATTTTTTACATTTCGGATCGTCTTCGCGGCCTTCACGGGGAAACAAGTAAATGATTTTGCCATAAAGCTTACCATCCACTTTATACAATTCAACAATTGATTTTTTCTTGTTTGTTTCGTCATCAATGGTTATCCATTTTCCTACACACGATTGCGAGAACGAAGTCAACGAGGCAAATAGGGCAATAATAAAAATAAATTGTTTCATGGTTTTATCGTTTAAGTTCATTGCCAAAAATACGACTTGTCGCGTTATTTTTTTCTCGTAGAACAAATTTTAATGAAATTTTTTAAAAGTTGGTCTCCTTGTGGGGTCAACACAGATTCAGGATGAAATTGAATGCCATAGATACGTTCAGAGCTGTTTTCAATTGCCATGGCAACACCATCTTCGGTGCGGGCGATGCATGTCAAGTGTTTCTGATTTTCGACGTCTACAGCCCAACTGTGGTACAATCCAGCGTCAAATTTATTGGGCATATTTTCCAACAACTCAGAAACATCCTGAATAGTCACTTCAGCAACAACACCATGCTTTACTTGATTAAGGTTATAAAGTGGCAGTTTATAATACCTCGCAATTCCTTGCATGCCGAGGCAAACGCCTAACAATGGCCGTTTTCCTTTGGCCATTTCGATCACTGACATCATTGATTTCTTTTCTTCGGGTAAACCTGGACCTGGTGAAAGCACAATTCCATCATAGGATAAGATGAGTTCCTCTGTAAAAAGTGTCCCATCCTCTAAAACCTCAAGATCAGCACCAAGCGATTCCAAGATGTGGTATAAGTTAAACGTAAAAGAATCCTTAAAATCGACCAACAACAGTCTCACTGGTTTGCGCATATTTTGTTAAACTTGCACAAAGTTAATAGAACTTCGAGGAGCTGGATTGCTCATTTTACATCAATCCAAATTAAAAGTCATGAAAACTGTCATTCAAATTCCAGGCGCCCCTGCACCAATTGGACCATATAGCCAAGCGATACTTTCCAACAATACCTTATATGTCAGTGGACAAATTCCGCTTGATCCTTTCACGGGTGCATTGATTACTACCGACATTGCAAGTGCGACCCATAGAGTATTAAAAAACATCAGCGCCTTGATTTCAGAAGCGGGCATGACCTTAGACCATGTCGTAAAGTGCAGCATATTTTTAAAGGACATGAATGACTTTGCAGTGGTCAACGAGGTCTACGCTTCCTATTTTGAAACAAATCCTCCTGCGCGTGAAACTGTTCAGGTCGCCAAGTTGCCATTGGATGTATCGATTGAAATTTCGTGTATTGCAGTGTTCGATTAATCGTGAATAAAGTACCTCAATACAGCATTTCTGTCATCATTGTAAATTACAATGTTGAGTTTTTCCTAGAGCAATGCCTCAATTCTGTGCGCAAAGCCATGGATGGCATCAATGGTCAAGTATTCGTGGTTGACAACAATTCGATTGATGGTTCTGTGGACATGGTTG
>JBILBT010000116.1:0-8749 GCA_044353545.1 Crocinitomicaceae bacterium
TTGCTTTTGCAACAACGTGCTTTTGGGAAATACCATTCTGAAGGATTGTGGACGAATACGTGTTGCAGTCATCCAGCACCAGGAGAATCGAATGTTGAAGCGGGAAAACGCCGTTTGATGGAAGAAATGGGAATGCAGTGTGAACTTCATCCATCCTTTTCTTTTGAATACCGTGCTTTGTTGGACCACGCACTGATCGAAAACGAGATCGACCATGTGATGTATGGGTATTCAAATGAATCACCGACGCTCAATCCTGAAGAAGCCATTGACTATAAATGGATTGGTTTAGACGAACTGAAAAGTGCAATCGCCAATCAACCCGAATTGTATACCGCATGGCTAAAAATTATCCTGCGCGATCATCATCAACACATCAACTCATTTTCGCGTTATGAAAGTCTGTCGGAGAGAAACATTTAATGCCGCGCATCGGCTCTATGATAAACGTTGGAGCGATGAGAAGAATTTTGAAATCTTCGGAAAATGCAGCAATCCCAACTTCCATGGGCACAACTATGTGCTAGAGACGTGGGTGGATGGTCCTGTCGATGCCGATACGGGATATGTCATAGACTTGAAGATGCTGAAACATCTCATTCGCGATGAGATTACCGAGCGTTTCGACCATAGAAACCTAAATCTCGACTGTCCAGAATTTAAAGACTTAAAGCCCTCCGCTGAAAACATTGCATACGTCATTTGGCACCTCCTACGGACTAAACTAGACGAAAAGTACCAGCTTTCCGTACGCCTTTGGGAGACCGAAAACAACATCGTGGAATACGCGGGACAATGACAAGCATTTTTTGGCACCGACGCGATCTGCGCATAGAAGACAATGCTGGATTGTACAAGGCGCTCTCAAAAAGCACGGCAGTTGTTCCGCTGTTTATTTTCGACTCCAAAATTCTCGACCAACTTCCGAAAAACGATCAACGGATTATTTTCATTCATCAAGAAATTTTACGGCTGAAGAAAGAATACCGTGAACTGGGCTCAGACCTTCGTGTTGAATATGGCGACCCTGCGGAACTTATCCCTTCCCTTGCGAAAGAACTCAACGCATCGAACGTCTTTACCAATCGGGATTATGAGCCCTACGCCCGCAAGCGCGACCTAGACATTTTCGAAGCGCTAAAAAATAGCGATGTGACTTTCATCGGTGCCAAAGACCATGTCATTTTTGAAAAAGATGAAGTGCTGAAAAATGATGGAGGTCCCTATACTGTGTTTACACCCTATTCAAGAAAATGGAAAGACACCTTGAATGACTCATCTCTACAATCCTATCCTACGGAGAAGTTTTTCGCATCACTTGCACAATTTCAGCAAAGCGACTGTATTTCATTGGAACAAATGGGATTCTCGTCAGAACAATACGTGAGTTTTCCAGCCAAAGAATTCCCAGTTCAGATCATAAAAGACTATACACAAAAGCGCGATTTTCCTGCGCTTTCGAGCACCAGTAAGCTCGGATTGCATTTGCGCTTTGGAACCATCAGCATCCGGGCGCTTGCACGTGAAGCGGTAAAATCCAACGAGACATTTTTGAATGAACTGATCTGGAGGGATTTTTACCAAATGATCATTCATCACTTTCCACATTCTGCCAAGGATGCTTTTCGTGAGAAGTATGATCGAATTCCTTGGGAACACAATGAAGTACATTACCAAGCATGGTGTGAAGGAAAAACGGGTTATCCACTTGTTGATGCAGGCATGCGCGAGCTGAATGCGACAGGTTTTATGCACAACCGCGTGCGCATGGTGGTGGCAAGTTTTCTAAGTAAACATCTCCTCCTCGATTGGCGCTTAGGGGAAGTGTACTTTGCTGAAAAATTGCTCGATTACGATCAAGCTAGTAACGTCGGTGGATGGCAGTGGGCTGCAGGTTGTGGATGCGATGCTGCGCCTTATTTCCGTGTGTTCAATCCGCAAAGTCAACAAGAAAAATTCGATAAAGATTTTGTATATATTCGCAAGTGGGTTCCCGAACTTGGAACACCCGCCTATCCACAACCCATCGTAGAACATTCATTTGCACGCCTTCGTGCCATCGAACGGTATAAAACAGCACTCAATGAGCAATAAATCTCTTTCCATCGGAGACCTCTGTCCTTCTTTTTCCTTGTTGGACCAACAGGGTGAAACCATCAATTCTTCCGATCTCATCGGAACACAACTCCTTGTCATTTACTTCTATCCAAAAGATGACACACCCGCTTGCACGAAAGAAGCGTGTACCTTTCGCGATAGCCACGCCGATTTTGCCGATTTGGGATGCAAGGTGATTGGGATTTCTTCAGACAGTGTAAGTGCCCATTTAAAATTCGCCGAAAAGCACCGACTAAACTTCACCTTGTTGGCGGATGTAAACGGTGAGGTTCGAAAATCCTTTGGTGTTCCACGTGCTTTGTTTGGCATTCTTCCGGGACGTGTGACCTACATTATCGATTTAAGAGGCATAGTACAAGGTGTTTTTAACTCCATGACAGATCCATCGGGACACATTGCACATGCTTTAGAAACTGTTCGAGGACTGCAGATAGTTGAGTAATTAAATAAATCGAAAAAATAAAGGTTGGAGGAATTTGGAATGTATCCTTAATGGAAGCTTGAATTCTTGATCTATACGAATAGAAAAAATCAACTTCACATCTGAATTCCTTTTTGAAATGCATGAAGTAACTTCAAGGCATATTCCATTTCCCAACCTTTTTTGCTTGCCCAGTTTTTAGCAATTTTTGATTTTTGTTGGCTATTGATATTGTCAGTGATAACCGTTAAAATTCTTTTTTCTAAAACTTCTGATTTTTGGAGCACTGCACGCGCCTTTCTACCCAAAACTTCAGCTGAGATTTTTAATTGGTCGAAATCCTCTTCACTAAAGGTGTCGTTATGAAATTCAACGATTTCATCAAAGTTGTGGTCAAAATAATGTTCAATTATTCTCAGAATATCTGCGAGGTCATTTTCCCTCTCTTCAGGTCGATCACTCCATGCAACTAACTTTAGAATGACCATTCCCTCTAAGGGTGGAATGTTAACAATTATTTCTTCAATTTCAACATTTTCTACTTCCTCTAAAACCTCTTTTAAACCCAAAACATGTAAGTCCGAATACCGTTGATTAAATTGAGTCGTATCATGTTCTTCTATTTCTCCAAATGGAAGAATATCAATGGCAACATTGTATTCATCTGAATAAAATGTCCATGGTGCTTTTACTCTATTGAACCCAAATTGAACTATTGTATCTCCCAGCTGCTCGTATTGATCAAATGTTGAAATCATAATAGCAAAATCTATATCTTTTGTACCGCGACTTGGTTTCGTTCCACTCTTTAACAACTCCAAAGCAATTGCACTTACACCGATGAGATAATATGGAATTTGATGCTGAATCATCGCTTTGTCAATTATTTCAAACACCTCCTTAAAATAAGGTATCGAAAGCGCTTTATAAGATTGGTTTGATGTATTCATCGTATATTTTTTTAGCTATTTCTTTGTTTCGTTTTCCGCCGGAAAGCATTAATTCAGCATATACGATAAGTGGTGGAGCAATGTCTTTTGTTGATGTCCAGAAGATTTCTAGCACTTCCAACTCACCATTTATCTGTGGGACAATATGGTAGTTTTTAATCAAATCATTTTGCTTTTCGTCGGTGTATAAAATAAATTTTTCAGGCCGTAAATTATTGGTAAGCTTATCTGCCGCTGCTTCGCCTCCCCAAACGGAATGCTGATTATTTAGGTCAATCTTTTGCCAATCTTTTTTTAAAGTGAAATTCCCCTTTATCAGTTTTGGCCTAAGTTGAGTAGCATACTCGTTGATCCAACGATCGAAGAGCTCCTTTCTATTCTCCCAAACAAATTCTTGCTTACTATACTGTATTAAATATCCCATCTCCTTCAATCCATGAATGACTTGGGGAATATTGCCTAATCCAACACGCACTATATCGGCTATTTCTCTTTGCGTTTTATTGATAAGCTGTTTATCATTTAGCAGATGAAACAATACCCTTAAACCCGTTTTTGTAAAGGCACGATTGGCCGTTTTCTTTATGGTAACCGCTTTTTTATTTGAGTCAATAAATAAAAAGACTCCTGCCTTCTTAATATATACATTTCCATTTACCTCAAGGTAAGCAATTCCCATTTCACGTAGTTCCTCTCTTATCATAGGAAAGATGTCTTCGGCAATTACAATGAAGTTAGTGAAAAGCTGCTTATAGTGCATCAATTCAAACAATTGATGTCTTCGTATTTCTTTCTTGACAAGAATGACAAAATCTGTTGCTTTGTCATCTATATGTAGACGAAGAATTCCATCAAGAACATTATCAAATATAAACTGACCTTGAACACCTGTGTTTTTACACAAATTATTTATCGCCGTTTCAATTATCTCTTTTTTCATGTTCACAAATATATGCTGTTCACGTAACGTGAGCAAATTAATCATGTGAACAATGCAGAAATATATCCTTATTGTTTTATCTATTTTCGAACATTGAGTATCAAAGGTATACCTATACCCTGACCACCCTCTGCTTTTAAACTGACCAAAGTCTTTTCTTAGAAAAAGTGTTTTTTGCAACTTTGTAAAAACCACTTTACAGATGAAAGGGATAAAAGTCAACATTGAAAAAGCGACACAGGAAAACACAGATTTTCGACACGTTTTGTACACTTCGAGCCATAGTCAGCTTGTGCTCATGCACCTCCAACCGGGAGAAGATATTGGGCAAGAAGTACACGAGGCCAATGATCAATTCTTTCGCTTTGAGTCAGGTATTGGAAAATGTATTGTTGATGGGCACGAATATGTCGTAAAGACAGGCGATGCACTGCTGGTTCCTGCTGGAGCCATTCACAACATCATCAATCTAGACGATGCTTCATCGCTTAAATTCTACACCTTGTATGCGCCTGCTCACCACAAAGATGGGATTCGCCGAAAAACAAAAAAAGAAGCGGAAACCTTTGAGGCACCCTTCGACGGGGCTACCTCAGAACAAGCTTATTTTTCTTGATGAAAAATCTCATCCACAGCAGCAAAGCGGAAGGCAAAGATTTCTTCCAGCTTTTTCTTGACGAGGATCGGGTGTACCGCTTTCCCGAGCATACCGAACGGCAATTCATAGGAGACGATATCCGTCATCTCGACACCCCCTTCTACAGCTTTGAAGTGGTGCTCATGGTGCCAAATGCTATAAGGCCCTTTGCGCTGTTCATCGACAAAGAACTTTCCCTCCTCGACATGGGTGATTTCCGTGATCCACTTCATCGGAATGTTCATTAGCGGACGAACGCGGTACTCGATCATCATGCCTGGATACATTTTCTCAGCGACCTCTGTCAAAACATCAAAACCCATGTATTTTGGGGTGATGCGCGATAAATTAGCCGGTGAAGAAAAGAAATCCCAGCAGGTGTTTAGGTCAGTTCGGACGAATTGGGTGCGCTTGAGTTGATACATATCGGTTCTTTTTAATAAAACACGCAGTGGTATGAAATGTTTAGCCCCTTGGCTTTTCAGTACTTGTCAACTCAGAAAAATAGCCTAGCAAGGCAATCAAAAGATTAGGAATTGAAAAGCTGCACAAGCCCAACTTCATCAACAACTTTAAAGGAGGTCTTAGTTTATGAAAGAGGTACAATTGCTAGTAGTACTAGTTTAAAACGACAAGCCCCGAGGGTTGATTCTTCGGGGCTTGTTGTGTGGACTAAAAATTAGTAGAATCTATAGAAAATCAATATTTATATTCGTCACTCAATCCTTCTTCATAAATGATTTCTGGTTCAGGTTCTTGTGTGGACTCTTCCACCTCCGTTGGAGTGGACTCCTCGGTTTTGACTTTCTTTTTCGGTGTAGATTCCTGCGTTTCCACATTTAGTTCACCACCAGCTGCAATAATCTCCTTGTATTCGGATCTTTTTTGATCCCAGTATTGGTCATAATACATCGGCTCCCATTCGGTCCCTTTTCCATCGTAGACAATCCCAATCGGATGAACTAGTTTATTGGCAAGCACCAAAGCACGGTCAAAATTCTTCTCTTGGATGAGTATTTTAACCGAATCTTCGATTTGTTCAAGTTCTAGATTAATGCGAGTAGCCTCGGCAGTTTCGTTGTCTGACGATTGCATCATGAAATAAAATGCCAATGCAACTACAGGAATCGCAACGGCTGCAATGACTGCATTTTGATACTCTACGATAAAGGCAAGAAATGGCTTTCCTTCCCGACGCAATTGATTCGCTTTAGCCTTTCGTTCCGCTTTTTCTTCTTGACTTTTTTGGTATTCAAATTTCTCCCGTTCCAAATCGGCTTGCGCTTTCTTATCTCGCTCCTCCGCTTCGATTTCTTTCATCCGCAATTTTTCCTCGAAACTTGGACCACTGGATACTGGTGCGGAATAGCTCTTGCTACTTGAAGAGGAAGAGCTCGAATTGGCTGTGGGAGGTGATTTAACCACACCCATACACTGCAAAGTAGTCGTACTGTGAGAAAAATCTATATTGTTCGGATCTTCACCAATTTCAGACGCTGCCTTTCGACAAATAAGTCGTTTGTCAGGATCATTTACAGTCCATGAATAGCGTTCTTTTGGGAATTCGACAAAACCCGTTTTGGTACAACAAGATCCATTTCTATTGATCCAAAGTGTGAATTTGTATTTATACATCTTATGTTTTTTTACAATTAGTTGATTTAAATCAATTGTTACCAATATTCACTTTTCGAAATCCGTATTTCATTTTTTCTTTTGTCAAAAAACACGAATTAATCCCCATAATCACCGCTATATTCAGAATCATATGAATCGTCAGAATAATCACCTCCGTAATCACCTCCATAATCACCTCCCATATCCATGGACTCTTCAGTAGCAGGTGGTTCATTTTGAGATGGTGCAGAAATGCTCACTTTCGGCTTTTCTTCTTCATCCGATTTTTCCGCTTTTTTCTGTTTGGCTTTCAATTCCGCTTTAATTTCATCCAAGCGCGCTTGGTCTTCACAAGAGTTCAACCCCATCGCCGCGACGCACAAAGTCATTATCAATAATCGTTTCATAATCAAATGGTATTGTTAGTTTTTAATGTCGAATTCAATTTTGCCAAGAAGACAATGATCACTCCGATAAATGCGAATAATAAACCGTTAAAGACAAAATCTCCCGCTGTTTTTCTATTTTCCTTGCGCAGAATTTCACGTGCTTTTTTCTCTAGATTGGCCGCTTCAAGTTTCTTCCCGAAAAGGTCCGTGTACTTGTTGTATTTGTTTTCAACATCATCCTTCGTGAAGTCAATTTTTCCACTCATGAAAAAATCGTCGATGCATTGCATTTCAAGTTCGTCAACAGACTCCCCTTCTTCTTTGTACTTCGTAAAATCTGTTTTCATCGCACTCGCCAAAACATTCAGCACGACCACCGTATCTTTGACTTTCTTCGTTTTCAATTGTTTCACCAAGGCATCCAACTGTGCAAGACGCGCCTCAGTCATTTCACCGTTTGCAGCTGCTTCATACATGTTAAACAATTCTGATTGACGTTCTTGAGGTGAATTCGGTGCAGTTAAACTAAACACTAGTGGGGTCTTTGTAATGCTTTTATGCAATTTCTCGACTGCCTTGATCTCCTCAATGGAAAGATCTTTACTGTTTACCAATACACTTTTGAACTTGTCGACCAACAAGGTATCCAAACCTTTCTTGTCGGTCATGTCCATGAAGTGCTCCATCTTCTCAACAATGCGAATCTTTGTGTCGAAATCTGTAGAATCTGTATCATAGCCCTTCAAGATATCGTCCATGAATCCTTTCATTGAATAAGGAAACATTTTTACACGCGTTGGGGCATCCGGATAATTCAAATAATCGGGAGGCGTCATTCCATTCATAAGATAAGAACCACGCATTTCGGCAATCGACTGAACGTTCTCTTCGTATTTTCTATATTCAACTGCGTATTCCCCCTCAGTCAATTCGCGCTTTGTTAGCTTCCACTCTGCTTTTGGGATTTTTCTAGATAAGGCCTTGTATTTAGCGTTGAAATCCTCAAACGTTGCCTCGCTTTCCACTTCATCGGTTTGGGTTAGGTCCTTGTTGACCTTGCCTTTCTTGAGCTCTTTCTTACTGATCGTCACATGGGGACGACTTGTTTCAAGGAAATTGATGGCATAATACACCGCTCCGCTGATGAGCACGGCAATCATTACCAACACCGTCCAACGCCAAGTCTTGACATTGTAAATACCCTTCGCGAGTTGGGTCAATTTGTTTTTCATAGTAGCATTTAAGTTTAGTTTTCCTACTCTATTCGCTTTTCGGATTCCGCGTTTTATTGTTTAATTATCCTTAAAGGTAATGATTCATTGTTCAATTGAATGGAGTACATGCCTGGGGCAATTCCATCCAATGTCATTCGTGTCATTGTGCCTGTCAATGCACCTTCTAGAACTTTGCGTCCGGCAGCATCAAAAAGCACATTGCACCCGAGATATTACAGCCATGAACTACGCGCATACAATTGCCGTTATCAGTAAATTTTTCATCTTTAATTCTTCATTCCTTCCCCCTCCTGCCACTGCAACTCAATCTTCCCTTCCTCAGTAAAAAAGTATGATTTGATAACACGGCTGTATTTAATCGGGGCGCCAAATTCGTTTTTCAAGACATCGAGGTAGTTGTACACCATGCGCTCGGAAACATTGAGCTTCTTTGCGATTTCTC
>JBILBT010000360.1:0-2691 GCA_044353545.1 Crocinitomicaceae bacterium
TACCTTACAGACATCACAACTTCACATACGTACAATAAAATTAAGGATGAGGTGTGGAACCTTTTGGGGAAAATCTCAAAATTTGGTCCTGATGCACAAACCATCGCATCGAAAGTAACGCACGCTTTGAAAGGATCTTTGTTGAAGCAAAGCAATTTATTTGAATCCTTGAACTTCCGCTACTTCGGTCCCGTTGATGGGCACGATGTGATTGGTTTAGCCAAGGTGTTGGAAGATTTAAAAGATATCCCTGGCCCTAAGATTTTGCATTGCATCACTCGCAAAGGTGCTGGATACAAGTTCTCTGAAGAAGGAAACCCAACGAAATGGCATGCGCCAGGGGTGTTTAACAAGGAAACAGGTGAAATTGTAAAGGTGGTTCCAAAATCACCACAACCACCGAAGTACCAAGATGTTTTCGGTCATACCATTGTTGAATTGGCGGAAAAGAACGATAAAATCATGGGTGTTACTCCAGCAATGCCTTCTGGCTGCTCTTTGAACATCATGATGCAGGCCATGCCTGATCGTGCCTTCGATGTGGGGATTGCCGAGCAGCATGCAGTGACATTCTCTGCGGGATTGGCAACGCAAGGCTTAGTGCCATTTTGCAATATATATTCTTCTTTCATGCAGCGGGCCTACGATCAAGTTTTACATGACGTAGCACTTCAAAATTTAAATGTTGTTTTCTGCCTCGATCGCGGCGGATTAGTTGGAGCAGATGGTGCAACACATCACGGTGCATATGATCTGGCATACATGCGTCACATTCCAAACATGGTTGTTTCTGCACCAATGGACGAAGCTGAATTGCGAAATCTAATGTTTACTGCTCAGCAAGAGAATATGGGACCTTTCTCTATTCGCTATCCTCGTGGAAATGGGGTGATGACAGAATGGAAAACACCGATGAAAGCAATTCAAGTTGGGACAGGACGCAAACTCACAAATGGTGAAGATGTCGCTATTTTGACAATAGGTCACCCTGGAAATTTTGCGCAACAAGCACTTGCTGAAATGAAAGAGTTGGGCATTAGTGTAGCACATTACGACATGCGTTTTGTGAAACCCGTCGATGAGGTGATGCTGCATGAGGTGTTCTCAAAATTCTCGAAAGTGATCACTGTAGAAGATGGATGTTTAATGGGAGGATTTGGTTCTGCTGTGATTGAATTTATGGTCGATCAAAAGTATTCAGCCGAAGTGGTACGCCTGGGAATTTCAGATCGCTATGTGCACCACGGAACGCAAGAAGAACTTTGGGAGGACTGCGGTTTTGATGTGAAAGGAATCGTTGCTGCGACCAAGAAACTCATTTCTTACGAAAAAACTTTTAGTAATTTGAGTCAATCTGTAAGTTAAGCGCAGAATTACTGCTATCTTGGCCCAAATTTACTGCTTATGTCCATTCCTACTAAAAGTAGCGCACTTGTTACGCTTATCGTCATCTTTTTCTTCTGGGGCTTCGTTGCCGCGAGCAATGACATCTTAATTCCGGTCTTTAAAAAAGCACTGGATCTCAGTCAGCTTCAATCGCAGATGATTTCATTTGCCTTTTATGTGGCGTATACTGTCGGATCAATTTTATACTTTGTCATTTCAGGTTTACTGAAACGTGATATCTTGAATTTAATCGGTTACCGTAATGGTCTTGCCCTTGGATTGATTATCTCGGCGGTGGGAACTCTTCTGTTTATACCGGCATCTAACAACGCATCTTTTCCATTGTTGATTGCGGGGTTGTTTACGGTAGGACTTGGCTTTTCTCTTCAGCAAATCGCAGCGAATCCTCTTGCCATTCAGATGGGCGATCCATCAAAAGGCAATATGCGTCTCTCCCTCGCCGGAGGAATCAACAATGTGGGCACGACCATAGGACCTGTGATTGTTTCGTTTGCTATTTTCGGAGGGATTTCCAATCCTGACCAAGCCTTAAATCTTGAAGCGGTCCAAATTCCGTATCTCGTGCTTGGCGCGGCGTTTCTTATTGCAGCTGTTTTCTTCAAATTTTCTTCTGTTCCTGACCGCATCGGAGGTGAAACACAAAGCAATGGTGGTGGAATTATGGAAACTCTACGCTATCCACAAGTGGTGCTGGGCATGATCGCTATTTTCGTTTATGTAGGTGTAGAAGTATCTACAGCGAGCAATCTTCCAGAGTTCATGAAGCAAAAGTTGGGGACGCCAGAAAGTGCTGTTGCGCCATACGTTTCGCTATTTTGGGCGAGTTTAATGATTGGCCGTTGGACTTCAGCTGCAGGTGCATTTGACTTGAAAGAATCGACAAAATTGAAGTTGAGCCTCTTATTGCCGTTTGCTGCATTCGGTGTATTTGCCTTTGCCAATGTGCTTGGAGGGCATTCCATTCAATCTTTGTATCCATACCTGTTGATCGTTGTGATCTTAGCCGTAGCAGATGCCGTAAGTGAAGGAAAACCTGCGCGTCAAATCATCATTTACTCGAGTTTGGGAATTGCTGCATTGATGATAGGAATTTTCTCTAGTGGAATGACAAGTGTCTTTGCCTTCATCTCTGTTGGTTTATTCTGCAGCACTCTTTGGCCATGTATCTTTACCTTGGGCATCGCTGGTTTGGGCGAGAAAACAAATACTGCATCCAGCTTGCTGATCATGATGATTATGGGAGGTGGAGTCATTTCTCTAATTCAAGGAGCTTTGTCCTCGGAG
>JBILBT010000361.1:0-2683 GCA_044353545.1 Crocinitomicaceae bacterium
TTGTCAGTTGCTTAGCCATTTTCACATATTTGGCATGCGCTTCTTTCAAATCTGGACAGTTTTCAGCGATTGCATCTGCAAATTCCTTGGAAACAGGATTGACATCCTTCGTTTCAGCCATCTCAAGTGCACAGACCGCGTAGTTCGCATCCGTCATATCGATATTAAGTGCTTTAAGCTCTTCACTTTCAACATTTTTCTGCTTCATGCATTCGCACATTTTATTCGAGGCTTGGCGATAATCCTCCTTGCTAGGTCCACATGCCGACAACACTGAAATCGCCACAAGACCTGTAAAAAACACTTTTTTCATCCTTTGATTTTTTTTGATAAAAATAGGTAGAATGGGGAATTAAAAAATGAAAAGTGAAAAATTAAAAATGAAGTACCAATGAAAAATTAATGTTTCTTGGAGCATTAAATCTTGTCCATTCATCCGTTGATATGAATAGTTTTTAACAATCGGAAAAATTGATTAAAAATTTAAATTTCAAACACTACATTTGTTAAGCATGAGTGATTTCGTTGTTTCCGCTAGAAAATATAGACCTCAAACCTTTGACACAGTCGTTGGTCAACGGTCCATTACTTCTACTTTAAAGAACGCGATAAAAACAGATCACCTGGCACAAGCATTCCTTTTTTGCGGATCTCGCGGGGTAGGAAAAACATCATCCGCACGTATTCTTGCGAAGACCATCAATTGTTTCAATCGCACAGAAAATATTGAAGCGTGCGACGTGTGCGATTCATGCATTTCATTCAATACTGGAAACTCCTTGAATGTGTATGAGTTGGATGCCGCCTCAAACAACTCCGTAGAAGACATTCGAAATCTGGTTGATCAGGTGCGCATACCACCACAACTTGGAAACTATAGAGTCTACATCATCGATGAGGTCCACATGCTGTCAAATTCAGCTTTCAACGCGTTCCTAAAGACCTTAGAAGAGCCCCCGAAGCATGCGATTTTCATTCTTGCTACGACTGAGAAGCACAAAATTATTCCAACGATATTGTCCCGTTGTCAGATTTTCGACTTCAATAGAATTCGTGTCAAAGACATTGCTGACCATTTGGCTGGAATCGCAGTAAAGGAGAGCATTGCGATTGATTCCGAATCTTTGCACCTCATCGCTCAAAAGGCTGATGGCGCCTTGCGTGATGCGCTTTCCATGTTTGACCAAATCGTGACTTTCACAGGTACAACAATTACCTACAAGAGCGTTTTGGAGAATTTGAACGTACTCGACTACGATTATTATTTCAGAATCGTTGAAAGTGCCGAAAAAGAGGACATTCCTTCAGCGTTACTGCTCTTGAATGATATTATAGACAAAGGATTTGATACCCATAATTTTTTAGGAGGACTTGCCGAGCACTACCGCAATTTATTGATGTGTAAGGATGTTCGCGTTTCCTCTCTACTCGAGGTGGGTGAAGCTGTTGAGCAGCGCTACATCGATCAAGCCAAACCCCTTGAAAGTGCTTTGATTATTCGTGCTTTGGGCGTATTGAGCAAGGCAGATGTTGAATACAAGTCCGCAAAAAATCGGCGCTTGCTCGTCGAGATGGCGCTCATGCAGCTCTGTTCCATTAAACAGGAGCAGGAAAAAAAAAAGGCCTAACTGACCCGGTAGAGATTATCCCTTTCCCGAATCAAAATCTTCGCGATAAAGTTCCACAGACGCCAAAACCTTTAGCGCCCCCTGCTCGTATAGAAATTCCACGTGAGCCAGAGCCTAAAGTGAGTGCTGTGCCCATTGGTACTTTAAACACCACCAATCTTTCCATCTCTAAGATGATGGAAAAAGAAGAAAATGAGCCTATCATAGAGCGAAATACCGAAAACCTACCAAGAGAAGATTTCTCATTTGATAAATTGAAAATGTTGTGGCGTCGCTTTGCTTTTGAAATGAAGGAACGCAATTTAGAAACGTTTTACAACGCCATGATCAAGCGGGAACCTACCATTAAAGACGATGTAATCTTGAAAATGGAGGTAGACAATCAGATACAAATAGACTATATCACACCGCATCTGCAAGAAATGCGCGCATTTTTCCAAAAGGAATTGCGCAATTACTCTGTGAACATAGAAATTTTCCTAAGTGAACACCCTGAGGAAGAAGTAAAATACCTTAGTGGCAAGGATAAATTCGCTGCCTTGGCGAGAAAGAATCCGAATCTGCATACCTTAAAAAACACCTTCAATCTCGACATCGATTACTAGAAGCTTATGCGCAGCTGAAGGCTGATATCCGATTTCTTTGTACCTAAAATTTCCTCTGCACCAGTTCCTATTGTTTTCTTGTGGGCATAAATGCTCAAACCATAGCGAAACCAAAAGTCGAAATGTGTTAAAAAAGTCCAGCGGACCAAAACATATCCACGACTACCTTGATCAAAAAGTGCTGGAATAGAGAACACATTTAATACATTGTTTTCATAGGCATATAGGCGAGAATCATAACTGTCTGTATCAAACAAGGTATACCTCAAGGTGAAATCTAAAGGCCAAGATTTCGGTTTTAAAAGCACATCACTGAAAATAACTATACCTTTTTCATTCGTATTGCTCAATCGCTTCAAAGAAACACACTCTATGCGCGATCGAAAAGTGATAAATTCATTCGCCGTGTAAGAAATGTGAATGCGGTAATTCCTTTTTTGGACATCCTCC
>JBILBT010000362.1:0-2678 GCA_044353545.1 Crocinitomicaceae bacterium
AATCGCATCCGCAGCAAAAGCTGGTGGAACGAAAATAATCGAAACATCTGCTCCGGTTTTCTCAACGGCATCCACTACGGTATTAAATACAGGACGGTCTAGGTGCATTGAGCCTCCTTTTCCGGGCGTTACGCCACCCACGACATTTGTTCCGTATTCAATCATTTGACTCGCGTGAAATGACCCCTCACTTCCCGTGAAGCCCTGAACGATTACTTTAGAATTCTTGTTGACAAGTACACTCATTGCAATGGTAATTTAACTTTAAATTTTGTGTCTCAAAAGTAGAATTTTGAAACCGTATTTTCAATGAAACTTCAAAGAATATCTTAATTATTTTACACCGATGATTTCCATCTCATAAATGAGGGTGGAATGTGGAGGTATATCGTCGAGTTTTCGGTCGCCATAAGCCAATTGTGGTGGAAGGACCATGAATACTTTTGCACCTGGCTTCAGCTCAAACATGATTTCTTTCCAGCCTAAAATCAGTTTGCTCACCTCAAATTCTACCGGCTTTTTCAGATCATCGAATGTTTCACCCGAAAGAAATTTTCCTGTATAGGTGAAAGATACAATGTCTTTGTAACGAATATATTCCCCTTCACCAGGGTTGATGATGGTATAATACAAGCCTGATGGGGTACGTTGGCACTTCTTGTCATGCTTTTTTAAATAGGCACGGATGTCTTTGTCAAATTTGTTCATGTCATTTTCTGAATAGGTCTGACAACCAGTGAAAATGCTTAAAAGAAGAATAAAAATAATCGAAGTTCTCATTTTATGCGAATGGGGGTTACAGTAAATCCTGCGCGCTGCAGCAAACGAATCACACCATTTGGACCACCTAAATGTCCAGCACCAACAGCAATGAAAGTTGGGTGCGATTTGACATATTGAATGATTAAAGGTATCCAACGTGAATTTCGATCGTCAAGAAAAGTTGTTTGTTCATCCACAATAACGCTTTCGTGATCTAAAATCATCATGTACATGGAGTCGATGTTCTGATCTACGTAAAGCTGTTCCATTTCGCGTGTTTGCTGCATGATTTTTTCTGGATTGCGAATGCTTTCCATCACCATTTCTGTTTGTTGTTCTTTGCTTAGGTGGTCGAAAATGGCCATTTGATCGGCAGCTGTTTCGAGTCCGGAAATTGGAATTTTATTCGTGCTAGCTAGGGCTTCGAATGTTCGTTCATAAGATTCCATGTTGCCGATGAACTTCCATTGAGTAGCCAATTGAACGAACACAAAGGGCTTCATGGAATCCATGGTTTTTCTGAAGAGTGATTCTTTCATTCTCAAATTTGAAGAGGCCCATTGTAAAAGACTATCGGTCTGTTCTTTCGAGAAGTAGTCGAAAAAACTTCCTTCTTTGAGTTTCAATAAGGCCATGCTTTCTTCTCGTGATGGGAGTCCATCAATCTCCATGACCAATTCCTCCGTGTTCAGCATCAGCTTTTCAAGTTTCTCTGGAAAGAAGAAATAATCATGCTCAATCATGTGCATGGTTCCGAAGAGATAACTCGGAGCCGACAATCCTTGTCCTTCAATCTTCCAAAGTAAAGATGACTTCTTTAGAGGGTACTCACTTACTTGAGCAGAAAGTTGATGCGTAAAACATAAAAGCCAAATCGCAAGGATTTTTTTCATGATCAAAGGCTTAATTCTGCCAAATAATGATCCTCTTCTTCGTGCAAACGTTTTGCTTTCAAGCCAACATTGGTGGCGGCTTCAAAAAGATTGTCAAAATCCACATACAACCAGTCAAACCAAGGTCCTTTTTCCTTTTTGTAGCTCATTTGGAATTTGAAATTCCCATAGTATTCTGTGTTCAAATCCACCCAAAGTGAGCCATCTTCATCTTCATACAAGTATTTGATATCGGAACTATCACATAAGATTTTACCTCCTTCATTCAAGAGTGATTTCGCATGTGCAAGTGTATTTTCTAGATTGGAAAGTGTTCCAGCGATGCCAATTCCGTTCATCAAGAGCAATATGGTATCGAAACGCTCTCCTTTCAGGTCAAAAAAGTTGATTTCACGTGCGTTCAAGCCATTTCGTTTCATGTAATCAACGGCTCCTTTTGAAATGTCTATCGACAGGACCTCGTGACCGCGATCACTCAACTCGAGGGAATGTGTTCCACTTCCTGCACCTACGTCCAAGACGCTGCCTTTGCAACGGTCAAGCGCCAATTGCTCAATCTGTGGCATTTCGTCAAATGTACGAAAAAGCACTTCGAGAGGAATGATGTCGTCGTCGCAAATATCAGAACTGACAATGATATCTGTAGGTAGTTTTTTTTCGGCGTATTCAAGAATCGCTGCGCCAACAGGGTCTCCAGTAAAGTGTGTCATTAATAATCGTATTGGTCGTATCCTGAAAAATCTTCATCTATGCCAAACTCATCGGAATCTTCGTCATCATCATCGTCGTCAAAGTCAGTGTCATCCCCCTCATCAATAAGCAATTCCTCATTGTCAGGCACCAAACGCGAATCTTCGGGTGGAGCCATGCCAACAGCCATGAGTACTTCCGGGGCAACAGGATTTTCCTTTTCGTAGCCAATCAACTCGATCAAGAAAATCCACATGCGCATGAAGTCATACACCAAGATGAATTTTTGATCGGGCTCTTCGAGGAAATCTTTAATGATGGCTTCTTTCATCA
>JBILBT010000363.1:0-2676 GCA_044353545.1 Crocinitomicaceae bacterium
TGGATTTCCAGTAAATGAGTGTCCATGAAGCAAGGCTTTAACTTTTTCCTCCGACAAAAAGGCCTGATATATTTCATCGCTGGCAACAGTTAAACCGAGTGGAAGAACCCCTCCTGTCAAACCTTTAGACAGGCAAACGATATCTGGTTTTTCGGCACATTGATCGAGGGCAAAGAGCGTCCCGGTCCTACCCCAGCCTGTCATCACCTCATCGAAAATAACTTTGACACCATGCATTCGTGCAAGGGCTGTCAACTTATCTAAAAAGTCGGCTGAATACATGCGCATCCCAGCTGAACCTTGCACCAGTGGCTCGACGATGAGTGCTGCAAATTCATTCGATGCGAAAAGCGTTTCTGCCTGTTCCAGCAATTTGAAGTGGTTTGATTCTACTGGGAAATCTAGAAAATCAACATCAAAGAAAAACTGTTCAAAAGGAGAGTTAAAATAATCGCGTTGTCCAACGGACATTGCACCGAAGGTGTCACCGTGGTAAGCGCCATCCAAAGCAAGAATGCGGTGACGTGGAATTCCTTGATTGAACCAATATTGAAAAACCATTTTTAATGCGACCTCCACGGAGGTAGAACCATCATCTGAGAAAAATACACGAGTTAAATTGGGAGGGAGAACAGCCACTATTCTTTCTGAAAGCTCAACCCCAACGGGATGTGTAACGCCAGCAAAAATAATGTGGTCCAGGGTTTCCAGTTGTTTTGTGATTCCTTTGGAAATGTGCTCATTCCCATGTCCATGGATATTGACCCACCAAGATGAATTGCAATCGATGTACTCAGAGCCGTCATCTGCATAAAGCACCGCATCCTTGGCGCGAACAATTGGCAGTGGTGCAGGCGAAGTTTGCATTTGCGTGAATGGATGCCACACATATTTCTGATCGCGTTTGAGGATATCACTCATGAAAAAATGGCCTTTAATGTCGGAGCGATTCGTTGCGCCTGTTCTTGGATAAATCCGGGATTCACCTCATCAACTATGGGTATTCGCGCTAAAAAACTCACCCCTGTTTTCAAAAGAATAATCGACTCCGTAGCACTATTTTCATCGCCTACGAAAATAATTCCTGCCACTGTAATTTTTCTTGACTTTAGTCCTTCCAAGGTCAACAAGGTATGGTTGATACTTCCCAAATAATGCCGTGAAACGACAATAACTGGTAATTTCCAATATTCAATTAAATCCGCAAATACCAATCCCTGGTTGTTGAAAGGAACCATAACTCCACCGGCACCTTCAATCAAAAGTGGTCGATTGCCAGACGGAATGGAAAAGTCATTGGGAGAAATCGTAAGCTTGTCGAGGTTTGCCGCATGGTGCGGAGAAGCAGGTGTTGTCAATTGATAACGCTCAGGCAAACATTCAATGCCTTGTGTTAATTTTCTCACTTTCTTGGTGTCGCTATTGTCCAAATCACCGGCTTGAACGGGCTTCCAATAATCATAAGACAAGGCTTGGGCAACAATTGCGCTTACAATTGTTTTACCGACATCTGTTCCAATCCCGGTAATCACAAGTCCTTTTCGGTTCATAGGTTTTGTACGTTTAGGATCTTAACTGAGCGCCCAATTGAGATTCCAATTCTTTTCGAATTTTCTCCATAACAGCATCTACCGCTTCATCGCGCAAGGTGTTTTCTGCATCTTGAAAGGTAAAGGAAACCGCATAAGATTTTTTTCCTTCATCAAGATTTTTTCCTTCATACACATCGAAAAGATTCACTTCACGCAAAATTTTGCGGTCACAAGCTTTTGCAGCGCGCTCTATTTCAGCAAAGGTCACTGACTTGTCCAATAGCAACGAAAAATCGCGTCGAGTAGCGAATGTTTTCGGCAAATCATTGGAGCGAATCTTCACATTCTTTACATGTTCCATCAGCACATCCCAATCCAAGTCTGCAAAAAACACGTCTTGTTTGATTCCGAAGTGTTTCTTTACCTTGTTTCCAATCCATCCGATTTGTCCAACCTTACTTTTCAAAAGGGTCAACTCTGCGCCTTCCTCTAAAACAGATGTTTTCCATTCGGCATAATTCAGAAATCCTTTCAATCCCAAGCGTGAAAAAACACTTTCTGCGACACCTTTCATGGAGAAATAATTGACCAAATCGGTACTAGAGTTCCAAGATTCAGGACTTTTTCTGCCCGTTATCGCAAGAATCAAACGTTTGCTTTCCACAAAGCGGTCGCCATATTTATGGTAGGTCGTACCGAACTCAAAACATTTGAAGTCGGGATGCTGTCTATTTTGATTGTGTTGAATTCCTTCCAAAATACCAAAAACCATACTTTGACGCATCACGTCTAGTTCTTGACTTAATGGGTTGAGCATTTCTACATTGTTTTCTGCTTTGATCGCCTCATTTCCAAGGCTCGACACATAACTTGAACTTGTCAACGAATTGTTCATCACCTCATAAAACCCTTTGCCCACCAGCATCTCTGCCAATGTGAAACGGTAATGATCTACATCCGGTTTTCGTGATGTTCCGATGGATGTATTTAATTTTTCAGGCAATGGCACCTTGTTGAAGCCATAAATTCGCAAGACCTCTTCAATGACATCTGCTTCGCGAAGGACATCAACTCGGTAGGCCGGCACTTCAAGAATGGCGCTATCTTCATGTTCAGAAATGACTTTAATGTCCAAGGAAGTCAA
>JBILBT010000117.1:0-8673 GCA_044353545.1 Crocinitomicaceae bacterium
AAAGTTGGATGCGCTCATTGGCCGTCAAGAGGTTCCGGCTGGGGTGACAATAACCAAGAAAATCATAGAAGGAAGTATTTTTGAGAAAATTGGTCTAATCGCAAAAAAGGAAGGTGCACAATTGATCATTATGGGGACACATGGCGCAACGGGCATGCAAAAACTGTTCGGAAGCAATGCCATGAAGGTCATTACCAGTTCCGCTACACCCTTCTTGATCGTCCAAAAGGACACCCCTATGAACTCCATTAAAAGTATATTGGTTCCGATTGACTTGACAAAGGAAAGTTTACAGATTGTAAATATTGCCGGGGATATGGCATCAATCTTTGGCGCTGAAGTCCATGTGGTTGGTGAAAAACAAAACGACGAATTGTTAAGTCAACAAATGAAAAACAGAATTCTCATCGTTAAAAACCAATACGAAGAACGCAAAACACCCTGTACGGTAGAATTGCTAAAAAGTGGAGGAAGCTACACGAAAAAGATTTTAAGCTATTCAAATGACAATGAAGTGGACATGATTGCCATTGCCTATCATTCCGAAAGTTTACTCCCACAATTTGATACCTTTGCACAGAATTTAATCACAAACGATAAGAAAATCCCATGTATGGTCCTGAATTCAAAACCAGCATCAGCGCTATATTTTTAAAATGAATTTAGGAGAATACAATGAACTTGAAATACTTCGCTTTACAAGTGTAGGGGCCTATTTGGGCGATGCCGAAGGAAATGATGTCCTATTGCCAAACAAGTACCTCTACGATGAACTGGAAGTTGGCGATATTGGAAAGGTGTTTTTATACAAAGATTCAGAAGACCGACTCGTTGCAACCACCGAAACACCAAAAATCATCCTCGATCAATTTGCATACCTCAGGGTTTCAGAAGTTAGCTTATATGGTGCTTTTCTCGATTGGGGCTTGGAAAAAGATTTAATGGTTCCTTTCAAAGAACAAAACCAGCTCATGGAGGAAGGCAAGAGTTATTTGGTAACTCTGCGTATCGACCAAGCCACTGACCGACTATTTGCCACAATGAAAATCAATAAATGGTTGGTGGAGTGTACCGATCAAGAAGCATTAAATTGCCCACTTGACATCTTGATTTGTGACACAACCGATCTTGGTGTTAAAGTGATTGTTGCCGATAAATACCACGGGATGATTTTCCGAAACGACCTAAGCAAACCTGTGCGTCGAGGTCAACATGCCAAGGGTTATATCTACAACATTCGCGAAGATGGGAAGGTTGATGTTCGGCTAGAACCAACAGGTTTTATTCGTTATACGGAAGCCATGGATACCATCTTGGAGAAATTAACTCTTGTGAAGGCGCTGCCCCTCTCCGACTCTAGCGATCCAGATGACATTCGCGAAGTCATCGGTATGAGCAAAAAAACATTCAAACAGGCCATTGGTCAACTGTATAAAGCAGGCAAAATAACGATTCTTCCCCATGAGATTCGACTCAATGAAGCAGAATAAACTGGTAGTCAACCTGATTGCTTTTGCGTTGTCATTCCAAACAATAGCTCAAACCGATACAACTTTCCTAAAGAATCATGTCGCTGAAATCATAAACACAAAAGATTTCCGACATTTCATGAACACCCCGGCATTGAATGACGTGGCGGAATACATTTTTAATGAATTCAAACAAAGTGCGGATTCTGTGTATTTCCAGACCTTTCAAATCAATGGACAAACGTACCGCAATGTCGTTGCTGTGTACAATGGAAAATCGCAGGAAACCATTGTGATTGGTGCGCATTACGATGTCTGTGGAATGCAAAATGGTGCCGATGACAATGCCAGCGGAGTAGCTGGAATGCTAGAAATTGCTCGGCAAATCAAAGGTAAACCTCTATCCCATCGAATTGAACTTGTGGCATATACGCTTGAAGAACCACCTTTTTTCAGGACTGATCACATGGGAAGTTTTGTACATGCGAAATCATTGGCAGATGCCGGTCGATCAGTGTACGGGATGATTTCTCTTGAAATGATTGGCTACTTCAGCGATGCGAAAAGATCACAAGACTATCCAATCGGCATCTTGAAGCTAATTTATGGCAACAAGGGCAATTTTATCACACTCGTCAACAAGTTTGGTAAGGGAAAATTCGCTGGAAAATTTACACGTGAATTTAAACACACTGCAACAATTCGAACCAAACGATTTACAGGTCCAAAACTTTTACCTGGTGTAGATTTCTCTGACCACTTAAATTATTGGACCTTTGGTTACAGCGCTTTAATGATTACAGATACGGCATTCTATCGAAATAAAAATTACCACATGTCGACAGATACCATTGACACCTTGGACTTCACTCGCATGGGTATTGTTATCGATGATATTCTTAGAGTAATACTTTATTCAAAGTAAATTAACTTGTTTTTATTGAGGTTTTTAGATTAAAATAAAATGATGAAAATCAGTGTTCTTTCGGCCTTTATTTTTCTTTCTCCTCTGTCCTTCACCCAAAATTGGAATGAATTTTCATTCGCTTCGAGACTTGGTCTTACAGCAACCATTGGCACGCATTCAACACGCATAGGGCTTAATTTTTCTGCGCATTTCATGTATTCTTTTGCACAATTAAACGTTTCCAATTTCGCAAATTTCAACCTATTTGGCTTCGGAAACCGGAAGAAATTTTTGGAGTCAAGAACAGCATTAGGCCTAGTCCTACTCGGTGGCAAAAGAAACAATATACCCGATTTTCAGTTCGATGGACTTAGTAACAACACAACATATGAGTACGGATTGGGATACAACTACATCTGGTACCACGACAATGCTGCAACATCTCAACGTTCAGGTGGCTGGGGTCTGCACATCAATAAATTCAGCGTTCTACTCGAAAACGATGTGTTTGGAGGCCAAGGGAAGGACAGGTTCCGAACTGGGCATCTTGCACTCACCTACCGCCATCAGGATTCAAAATTTACACTAGGACTAAACATTTGGACAGGAGAAACATCCCAATCATTGTGGCAACGGATCGCGATGAAAAAGTGTCCCTCAGGGTTTAGGCTACTTGAAGATCTGCCCTACGGCAAGACGAGTCATGGAATCTTCTATGTTGGAATAACTCAGCGCATGTCCTTTGTTCAAGATGTCTATGGAAGAATCGGTATTGATAGCGAGCTCATTAGACATTCTTTTCAAAATAGATTGATGCATGATTTGATGTTTCTTCCCAAGTGCTTTCCTCGCAAGACACCGCATTACCCTGTGCTTGATCAAGACGGCTGCCCAACATTTGAAAAATCTCAGGTGCGCAAATCAAAACTATACCTTCAAGGAGGGATTCATGATGTTTGGTCGAACTAACGAATAAGTCACAGCTTTTTGTTGATATCATTTCATTACTCTTTGATAATCCACCTATCCGTTTCTCAGTATTGTACTAACTTTGTTTCCCGTAGTTGCATTTCAAATAGTACATGTCAAATTCCACAAAATACGTGTTTGTCACCGGAGGGGTGACTTCTTCATTGGGTAAAGGAATCATTTCGGCTTCACTGGCGAAATTGCTTCAGGCGCGCGGATATACTGCGACAATCCAAAAATTAGACCCTTACATCAACATCGATCCAGGAACATTGAATCCATATGAGCATGGAGAATGCTTTGTAACAGATGATGGTGCAGAAACGGATTTGGACCTTGGTCATTATGAGCGCTTCTTGAATGTGCCGACCTCGCAAGCCAATAACGTGACTACTGGTCGAATTTATCAATCCGTAATAGAAAAAGAACGCAGAGGTGAATTCTTAGGGAAAACTGTTCAAGTAATTCCTCACATTACAGATGAAATCAAGGACAGAATCCAGTTGCTTGGAAAGAAAAATCAATACGACATTGTCATTACTGAAATTGGTGGGACTGTCGGTGATATCGAATCACTTCCTTATGTAGAAGCCGTTCGTCAAATGATGTGGGAGTTTGAGAATGATTGCATCGTCGTTCACTTGACCCTTGTTCCCTATCTTGCCGCAGCAGGAGAATTAAAAACGAAACCAACCCAGCACAGTGTGAAACAGTTGTTGGAATTGGGTGTTCAACCAGATATTCTTTGCTGTAGAACAGAACATGAACTTGACCTTTCCTTGCGCAAGAAAATCGCAAAGTTCTGCAACGTAAGCATGAATGCGGTGATTGAATCGAGAGATGCAAAATCCATTTATGATGTTCCAATTTTAATGCAGGCAGAGGAATTGGACAAAGTCGTTCTTGAAAAACTCGGACTCTCTTCAAAATCAACCCCTAACCTCGATAATTGGAAAAATTTCCTCGATCGATTGAAAAACCCGAAAAGAGAAGTCAATATCGGTTTGGTTGGAAAATATGTGGAACTTAAAGATTCTTACAAATCAATTAGTGAATCCTTTATCCATGCAGGTGTATCCAATGAAGCACGAGTAAATGTGAAGTGGATTCATTCTGAGAAATTGAACAGCACAAATATCGACGAGGAATTAAAGGGCTTGGACGGAATTCTTGTAGCGCCCGGATTTGGTTCACGAGGTATTTCAGGAAAAATAGAAGCAGTACGTTATGCTCGCGAAAACAAGGTCCCTTTCTTCGGGATTTGTTTAGGAATGCAGTGCGCTGTCATTGAATTTGCACGCCACGTCCTTGGATACACAGATGCGCACACCACAGAGATTGCTGAAGACAGCAAATACCCCGTTATAAGCATGATGGAGGAACAAAAGAACATCTCAAACATGGGAGGAACTATGCGTTTGGGTGCCTATCGTTGTCAATTGAAGACTGGATCAAAAGCCTTTGCCGCATACAATACAGAAAAAATATCTGAACGCCACCGCCACCGCTACGAATTCAATAATGCATACATCAAAGAATTTGAAGAAGCAGGACTCATCCCAGTTGGGAAAAATCCTGAAACAGGCTTGGTTGAAATCGTGGAACTCAAGGACCATCCTTGGTTTGTTGGCGCGCAATTCCACCCTGAATATAAAAGTACCGTAGCAAACCCACACCCCCTTTTCGTTGCCTTCATAAAAGCAGCAATTGACCATAATACACTTTAAAAAATGGATAGAAATACCACCATTGGATTGATTGTTATCGGAGTTATTCTCTCTGTATTCTCCATATTCAATCAACCATCAGAAGCCGACATCAAAAAGCAAGAAAAAGAAATTGCGATTCAAAAAAAGAAGGAGTCCGAATCAAAGAAAAAGAAATCAGACAAGAAATCTGACGATGGCAAAGGGACGAAGGACAAAACACAAAGCTCAAGCGCTAAGAAAATAAGCGTTCAGAAAGAGCTTAAAGGAGAATTGGTTCGCTTGGAAAATGATAAGTTAATCATTGATTTCTCTTCCAAAGGTGGAATGGTTGCTGCTGTTTATTTGAAAGAATACGAGAGTTATTCTGATTACGCCAACAAATCAAGTAAAAAAGTAAAAAAGCCTTTGCGCCTATTCTCCGAAGGTGATGCCGTGAATCAGTTGGTGTTCTCGATGGAAGGCCAAAAATATTATACGTCGGGGTATTTGTTCAAGGTGGCTAAATCTACGGATCAATCAATCACGTTTGCACTGGATTTAGGAAACGGAAAAATCATTGAACAAGAATATACGTTGAAGAAAGGTGCTTATGACCTTGATTACAACATCCATTTGGAAGGATTGAAAGGTTCTAAAAACTATGCCTTCAATTGGAAAACATCCTACCGCAAGACGGAACGTTTGTTCAGTGAGCAGCGTCGCGTTTCTACTGTGTGCTTTGACTACAAGAATGAGGATTTCGATTATCTATCGGAAATGGGTAGCGATTTTCAGCGCGCCGAAGACGATGTCAATTGGATTAGCTTCAAACAGAGCTATTTCTCTTCATTTATTCGTCCAGAAAATGGATTTACCAAGAAGGACACGAAATTTCAAGTGCATGAATACGATGAAAAGGATGACAAAGACTGGAAATGGTCTCACTTGAAAGATTATTCGGCAACGGCAGGACTGAATGTGAAAAACGCTGACAATGAGACTATTTCAATGAATTGGTTCTTCGGTCCGAACGATTATGAAACACTTCAGGCCTATGACCAAGGGTACGATGACATTCTGAATTTCGGTTGGGGTCTTTTCCGTTGGATTAACTTATATGCCGTACAACCTCTGTTCAATATGCTTGCTTCGACTGGCATGAGCTTGGGCATTGCGATCTTGATGTTGACCTTGATTTTGAAATTTGTCTTGATGCCGGTGCAATGGAAGATGTATGTCTCCTCAGCGAAAATGCGCATTTTGAAACCAGAAATTGATGAGCTCACTGCGAAATACCCGGAGAAAGAGGATGCAATGAAGAAGCAAATGGAGATGATGACACTCTACCGCGAGTCTGGTGCAAGTCCACTGGCGGGATGTCTTCCTATGTTGATTCAGATGCCTATTCTTCTTGCCGTGTTCCGATTCTTCCCATCAGCGTTCGAGTTGCGTCAAAAATCATTCCTCTGGGCTGAAGACTTGTCTTCGTATGATTCCATTTGGAATTTCGGAATTAATATCTGGCCATATGGCGATCACGTGAGTTTGTTTACTCTTTTAATGGCAGGAACTACCCTACTTTACACGCACATGAACAGCGGAAACATGCAGCAACCTCAGCAGCCTGGAATGCCAAATATGAAGGTCATCATGTATTTATTCCCGGTGATGATGATTTTCTTCTTCAACAACTATTCTGCAGGTTTGAGCTACTATTACTTCATTTCAACATTGGTGTCAATCATCATTATGTTACTCATCAAACAGTTCTTTGTGGATGAGGAAAAGCTGAAGGTGAAAATGGCTGAACGTAAAGCAAATATGTCTTCCAAGGAAGGTAAGGTGAAGAAAAAATCGAAATTCCAAGAACGTCTCGAGCAAATGCAAAAGGCACAAATGGAACAAATGAAGAACAAAAAGAAGTAGTACATTCTGACGTGATCGATGCCCGCATTCGTGAGCAATCTAAGTTGGATGAACAAATGGCACAATGACACTGGAAAAACTGCTCTACATCTGGATGAAAGTCACTGAGCACATTTTCATCCGTTATGCCTTAGTTGCTGGCCTCACCTACTTCATTTTCTACATACTTTTTCGCAAGAAATGGCAGAAATATAAAATTCAAGCCCTGTTTCCAAAAGTCAAAAGTCAGGTCATGGAATTTGTTCATTCTGCCTCAACAATGGCTTTGTTCGGCATTATGGCTGGATTGATCTTCGTTGTCTATCCCGAGAAAACACAGATGTACATGATGGCTTCAACGCATGGTTATTTTTGGCTCATTCTCAGCTTTCCAATCATGCTCTTGATCCACGACACCTATTTTTATTGGCTGCATCGGTTTATGCACTTGCCAAAAGTATTCAAGCATGTCCACCATGTGCACCATCAATCAACGAATCCAACACCGCTCACCTCCTACTCCTTTCATTTTTTAGAAGGCTTACTGGAATCGGCAATTCTTCCGCTTATTGCATTTACTTTACCTGTTCAACGAGAAGCATTTATTCTATTCTTCTTGATTCAATTTATGTACAACGTTTACGGACACTTGGGGTATGAATTGTATCCGAAAGGGTTTAATCGAACATGGATTGGTAAATGGGTAAATACATCTGTCGCTCACAACATGCATCACAAGTTTTTTGATGGAAATTACGGGCTTTACTTTTTATTTTGGGACAGATGGATGGGTACGCTAGACAAACGTTACGACGAGTTCTTTAATGCTCGTTCCTTGGGCAAAAACAAACGATAATTACATCTTTCATTTTCAAAAAATAAAAACAAAAAATGAGTGATATTCAGTTTTCCATTGAAATCCAAGAGCAGCGCGATTTCTTTCTCTCCGACACCACTAAAAATACGCATTTCAGGATTGCTCAATTGAAAAAGTTGAGGGCTGTTTTGAAGGAAAATGAAGCGAAAATGGCTGAGGCAATCTTCCTCGATTTTGGAAAGTCTGAGTTTGATTTATACACCACTGAACTGTCCATTATCTATGGTGATATTGATGAGTCTGTTAAGAAAATCAAGTCTTGGTCGAAAAGAAGGCGTGCGCGAACAAATGTATTGAACATGCCTGCCAAGTCATTTATCATCCCAGAGCCGCTCGGTGTTTCTTTGATTATTGGCGCATGGAATTATCCCTTCCAACTGTGTCTATCACCAGCTATAGCAGCCATTTCAGCGGGATGCACGGTTGTGCTTAAACCAAGTGAATTGCCGTCTCGAACGAGCGCTATTATGGCGGAAATGATCAATTCGCAATTCGACCCAGGATTTTTTCGTGTCATCGAAGGAGGAGTTCCTGAAATGACTGCATTGTTGAATGAAAAATACGACAAAATCTTTTTCACAGGAAGTATCCCCGTAGGAAAGATTGTCTACCAAGCTGCAGCGAAACATTTGACCCCGGTCACACTTGAATTGGGTGGAAAAAGTCCCGTTTTTGTGACTGTAAGCTGCAATTTAGAGGTGACTGTTCGTCGTTTGGTTTGGGCAAAGTATTTAAATGCCGGACAAACGTGCATTGCTCCAGACTACTTGTTGATTGAAAAATCGATTGAATCCATTTTTTTACAAAAATTCATTGCGGAAATTGAACGATCAAAATTTGCGGTTGAGAATGCAAATT
>JBILBT010000364.1:0-2670 GCA_044353545.1 Crocinitomicaceae bacterium
TTAAGGAAGGAGGTGCAGAAAGGAACTTTCAGAGAGGATTTATATTACCGTTTAATGGGGATTACCGTGGAATTGCCGCCTCTGTGCGAACGTGGAACCGATGTCTCTATCCTCGCAAAGTATTTCGTGGATGAATTCTGTAAGGAAAATAAAATACCACGGAAAGAACTGTCACACGAGGCTCAAGATAAATTGTTGAAATATAGGTATCCAGGGAATATTCGTGAGTTGAAGGCCGTTGCTGAGATTGCAGTGGTGATGAGCGAGGATAGAATCATTCAGGCGGACGACATTCAATTCCAGCAACGCAATGATGTCAATGACTTTATTCAAGAAGAATTAACATTAGAAGAATACAATACGCGCATCATTCGCCGATATTTGGAACGCTACAACAACAATGTGCTGCAGGTTGCAGAAAAATTGGATGTTGGAAAATCTACCATTTACCGAATGATCAAAGAAGGAAAAGTGTAAATTACAAATCGTATAGCTACATGATTCAATACGGAGACTATGGAAAGTAATCAAGTCATTCTTGGACAAGCGGATATTGAACGTATTTTTCCGTTTTCACTGCGGATCAACCGAAACATGGAAATTGTTGACTATACGTTTTCCATGGAAGAATTGTTGGGCGCTGTTCGTGGTCATTCTTTTTTGGACGTATTTCAGGTTGTGAACAAAGATGACTTTGGGACTGTTGATTTTGAGTCCTTTAAGAATAATTCTTCCATTCATTTGCAAAGTACGCTAAGTGCTTCTCCAGCATTGTCGCTGCAAGGCCATCTTGTTCACCAATCGGAAGATGACACGCTCATTTATCTTATATTCAGTGTTGATTCAGTGTTATTGAACGAAGGTTTACTGTCCAACTCAACTGTTGCGAAACAAATGGAGGCAGAACTGATTGCAGCAAAGGAAAAGGCGGACTCGTCGGTGAAAGCCAAAGAACTCTTTTTAGCGAATATTAGTCACGAAATTCGCACGCCAATGAATGTGATCATTGGTATGGCCGAGTTGCTCGATGATGTGGGTTTGACCGAAGAGTACAAGCGGTATATTGAAGCAATAAAGTCCTCTGCCGACGGCTTGTTGGAGCTCATTAACGATATTCTAGATTTTTCAAAAATTGAAGCTGGACATCTTGTTTTGGAAGAGACTCCTTCTAATTTACACAGGTTGTTTTCACAAATTGAGCTTACCTTCAGTGAGCGCGCTCGTCAAAAGGGATTGTTTTTTATTCAACAGCTCGATAAAGACATCAATGATTCCTTGTTTATCGATACCACAAAGTTGACCCAAGTATTTGTCAATTTGGTAAGTAATGCGGTGAAGTTCACGAACAATGGATTTGTCAAGGTAACAGCGAAACTCATGGATATGGACGAGGAGAGTCAAACCATTCGTTTTGAAGTTCAAGATACTGGTATAGGCATCCAAGGGGAGAATATCGATTCTATTTTTCAAACATTTATTCAAGAGGATTCAACGGTATCGCGCAAGTTTGGCGGAACTGGACTAGGGCTTTCGATTTCTCGAAGCATCATCGAACGCATGGATGGAGTCATCGAGGTTCTTAGTGAAAAAGGTGTTGGTTCTGTGTTCCATTTTACACTGAAATTTTTGTTTGCGAAACAAGCGCCTAAAACGATTTCCATCCTCAATGAGCACACACACAAGAAGTCACTAAAAAATTGCCGCATTCTGATCGCTGAGGACAATCCAATGAATCAAATGTTGATTTCTGCGATTCTGGATAAGGAAGAGATCCTTTATGACATCACGTCCAATGGCGAACGCTGCATTCAACGTTTGAAGGAAACTGAATTTGACTTGATACTCATGGATATTCAAATGCCTGTGATGGATGGATTGTTGGCCACACAATATATTCGCAATGAAATGGGCTCGTCAATTCCAATTATTGCATTGACAGCCAATGCCTCTAAGGATGATGAAATGATTTATCGCAGTGCAGGGATGAACGACCACCTCTCAAAGCCATTCCGGCAGGATGCATTGTTTGAGAAAATTCGATCGCTATGCGACGCTGAACTGATGAAAGAAGATCGTGTTGAGGTATCGGTGGAACGAGAGGTCTCAGCAAATTACTCCTTATCAAGTATAGAAGAAATCGCAGCTGGAGATCAAGAATTTATTGTTTCTATTGTTGATACTTTCTGTAAAAACACGCCAAATTACCTCAATCAAATTGCAGAGGGCATTACTTCGAAAGACCTTAAAAAAATTCGTTTCTCAGCCCACCAGATGAAACCCTCCATTGATATTCTTATGGTGACAGAGGTCAAGGAAACGATTCGTGAGATTGAAGAAATTGCGGCGAGGGATCAAAATCTAGACGAGGAAATTCAATTGATTTTTGAGAAATTTCAGCATCTGAGCAAAAGCTTGCTTCGTGTGATTGATGACTTAAGCGAACGATTTTTGCTGTGATTTTCGGATGCCTTTGCAAGGAATTATTCGTTTGTTATTTTTTTAAAATGAAGGATGCCAAATAAAAAGGTTGTCAATGCAGCAAAACAATTTCCGATACAATTCATGTAACGGTTAAAATCCTCAAAACCGCCTTGTTCTTTGAATAAACTTCCAAGGGAAAAGACACAAATGAGACTATTGATAACCAATAGTATTTTCCCAAAAGTTGTT
>JBILBT010000118.1:0-8628 GCA_044353545.1 Crocinitomicaceae bacterium
GGAAATACGCATTTTATTTACCCCTGATGAAGAGGTAGGTCGTGGCGTTGAACACTTGGACATGTCTAAAGTCAATGCACCTTATGGCTACACCTTGGATGGCGGAACCTTGGGCGACATTGAGGACGAAACATTTTCAGCCGATGCCGTGAAAATTATCATTCATGGTGTTAGTGCGCATCCAGGTTATGCGAAAAACAAAATGGTGAATGCGCTAAAGGTTGGTGCACAGTTCATTGGTGCATTGCCATCAACAGAATGGTCACCTGAAACGACCGCTGGAAGAGAAGGATTTGTTCATCCAGTTTCGTTTGAAGGTGGACTTGAAAAAGCAGAAATAAACTTTATTATCCGCGATCACGACACCTCGAAATTGGTGAGTTATGAAGAACGGCTAGAATCTATTTTGAAATCTGTTATAGATAAGTACCCAGGTGTTCAATATGAATACACCACAAGCGAGCAATACCGCAACATGAAAGAGGTCTTGCAACATGTTCCATTTGTTACAGACTATGTTATCGAGGCAATGAAGCGTGCTGGGATTACACCGAAGCCGGCTATTATCCGTGGAGGCACCGATGGATCCCGTCTTTCATTTATGGGTATGCCATGTCCAAATATCTTTACAGGAGAAATGGCGATTCACTCGAGACATGAATTCGTCAGTATTCAAGACATGCAAAAAGCGGTGAATACACTCGTTGAACTTGTTCAAATCTGGGAAAAACACAAGTAGATAATGGATCATTTACAGCTCATCAAAGAAATACGCAGTGGTCAGTTTCGGAAGATTTATTTTCTTCACGGAGAAGAGCCTTTTTTCATCGATGAGATTTCCAATGCTGTTATTGAAGGGGCTCTCCAAGAGCATGAACGCGACTTCAATCAAAGCATAATTTATGGGAAAGATGCCGATCCACGGAGTTTGATTGCTGAATTGAATGGCTATCCGATGATGGCACAGCGACGATTGGTCGTTTTGAGAGAAGCGCAAGAGTTTGATAAAAAAATGGAAGAACTTGCTCCTTATTTTAATTCGCCTTTGGATTCCACCATCTTCGTGGTATGCTTCAAATACAAGAACTACGATTCACGAAAAAAGCTCGTAAAACTAGCTGAGAAACAGGGGATTGTTTTCAAATCTGAGAAAATTAAAGAATATGCTTTAGGCGATTGGATTTTGAAGTATGTCAAAACCAAAGGATATGGATTGAGTTCAAAAGCATGCAGTCTATTGGTCGAATTTCTCGGGAATGATCTGGGTAGAATAGTCAATGAGGTTGAGAAACTTACCATCATTTTAGAACAAGGAACTACAATCAACGAAGTACATATTGAAGAAAATATTGGAATTTCAAAAGACTACAATGTCTTTGAATTGACCAATGCACTTGCTGCGCGAGATGTTTTCAAGGCCAACCGCATTGTGAAATATTTTGAACACAATCCAAAAGCAGCGAACATTGTTGTCGTAATCCCACAAATCTTCAGGTTATTTTCTCAGCTCTTGCGCATCCATTTTTTACCAAACAAGTCAGCCGAAGCTGTTGCGAGTGGATTAAAAGTACACCCCTTCGTTGCCAAGGAACTCCTTCATGCATCAAAACAGTTTGACCCCCGAAAAATTGCGTCGAACATTGCTATTTTGCAAGAGTATGATTTAAAAGCAAAAGGTGTCGGCAACAGTTCCGCGTCACATGCTGAATTGATGCGTGAATTAATTTTCAGAATGCTCCACTGATGCCTATTTTCTACGACCCTTCAATTACCGGTAAAGAAACAACCTTTACATTAAATGCCGATGAATCGGCACATGCTTGTCGCGTATTGCGCATGAAGGAAGGAGATGAACTAACTGTTCTAAATGGAAATGGGCTCGTGCTGAATGGAAAAATTTCAAATGCTAGTCCAAAAGGATGCGTTATTATCCCAAAAGAAATTGAACAGCACGATGTATCACCAGTAAACATTCATATTGCGATTGCACCAACTAAAAATAGTGAGCGCATGGAATGGCTTTTTGAAAAGGCAACCGAGATTGGAATCACAGAAATCACCTTGCTCTCGTGCCGAAACAGTGAACGAAAAAATATCAGAGCGGATCGCTTGGAAAAAATACTCGTTTCAGCAATGAAACAATCGCAACGAAGTTATCTGCCCATTCTTAATCCTATGATCGGATTGAAGGAATTCATCCAAAATCATCCAAATGGATTAATTGCTCACTGCGAGAAAACAGATAAAAAAACGATCAAAAACGCATGGTCTCCAATCAATTGTCCAATTTTAATTGGTCCAGAAGGTGATTTTTCTTCTGATGAAATTCAATTGGCCTTAACAAGTGGCTATACCCCGATCACATTGGGGGAAAATCGATTGCGCACTGAGACCGCAGGATTGGTTGCATGTATGCATGCCGTTTTAATGTGCCAGAAAACAATCCCGAAGTCATGAAAAAATTATTTCAACAGTTTGCATGTATACTTGGCTTCTTAAGCCTAACCTTGAACGTATCCAGTCAAGGCACCTATCAATTGGCCGTTTTAAAATATGCCGGAGGTGGAGATTACTATGCGAATCCGAGCGCATTAAAAAACCTGATTGCCTTCTGCAATCAATCGCTGGGAAGCAACATATCCTCAGATGTCCCATACGTGGATGTGGGAAGTCAAGACCTTTTTATTTACCCAATGATCCACATGACTGGTCATGGAAACGTTGTTTTTTCAGCTGCTGAAGCAGAAAATCTGCGTACGTATTTGCTAGCTGGAGGATTTTTACACATCGATGACAACTACGGTATGGATGAATTCATTCGTGTGGAATTGAAAAAAGTTTTCCCGAACAATCCGCTTGTAGAAATTCCTTTTGACCACCCTATTTTCCATCAAAAGTTCAATTTTAACGGCTTACCAAAAATTCATGAACACGACGGTAAGCGTCCTCAGGCCTTTGGTATTTTTGAAGAAGGAAGGCTTTTGTGCTTGTACACCTATGAAACTGACCTCAGCGATGGGTGGGAAGACCCTCAAGTGCACAACGACTCGCCCGAAAAGCGGAAAGAAGCGTTACAAATGGGTGCAAATATTTTGATGTATGCATTTATGAGGTAGGATTGCACTCCGAACCTAACTTACCAGAGATGAATACTGCGGGCTGAGGCTCCCGAAACTCCACCATCACATCCGCTCTGGCACTTCCACTCCAAGCAACTTCATCGATGAACGTATTACCTTAGCAACACTTGCACTCATTGCGAGACGCATACTTTTAAGATGTTCATCCGTTTCGATAAGAATCGGTACTGTCTGATAAAAATGATTGTAGCTTTTCACCAATTCATACATGTAATTGGCCAAAACAGCAGGCGACAGCGTTTGCCCTGCTTCAGCAATAATGGATGGGTATTCAGACAATAATTTAATCACCTCCTTTTCCTCATCATTTAAAGGGCAATCTTGAATCGTTCCTCCAGTGTAATTGGCTTTTGCCAATAAGGAGCAAATCCGAGCATGTGTATATTGAATAAAAGGCCCAGTATTGCCATTCAATTCGATGGATTCTGCAGGATTAAACAACATACGCTTTTTGGGATCAACCTTCAAAAGGTAGTATTTTAAGCCCCCAAGTCCGATGGTATTGAACAAATGTTCCTTCGCAGGATCAGTCATTCCATCCAAATGTCCTCGTTCTCGCGTCATTTCTGTTGCTTTCTCGACCACTTCAGCGATTAAATCATCCGCATCAACCACAGTTCCCTCACGCGACTTCATTTTTCCTGAAGGCAAATCAACCATCCCATAACTCAGATGGGAGCAATTCGCTGCCCAGGAATATCCCAATTTCTCGAGAATCAAAAACAATACTTTAAAATGGTAATCCTGTTCATTCCCTACGGTATAAATGATCCCATTCATCTCAGGAAAATCCTTGTATCGATCTACTGCTGTTCCAATATCTTGAGTCATGTAAACGGCTGTTCCATCCGAACGCAAAACTAGCTTCTCATCAAGACCAGAATCTGTTAAATCAATCCAAACGGAGCCATCCTCTTTTTTAGAAAAAACTCCTTTTTGAAGTCCTTCGACAACAATATCCTTTCCCAAGAGAAAAGTGTCTGATTCGTAATAGCTTTTATCAAAATCGACACCTATTGAATGGTAAGTCACATCAAATCCTTGATAGACCCAATTGTTCATTGTCGTCCATAGCAAATACACTTGTGGGTCACGAGCCTCCCACTTCACAAGCATTTCTTTTACATCACGCAAAAGGGTGGTTTGATTTTTTGCTAAATCTTTGATTTTATCCTCAATACCGGCGAGGGCTTTTTCATCCTTGCCTTCTTTCGCTTCTGTCAATCGCTTAAACTCTGCAACCACAGTGTCACTGAATGATTCAAAGTTTCCTGCTTCCAAGTTTCCAATGATTGACTTTGCTTCAGCATTGAAGTTACGGTCAAATTCAACATAGTATTTTCCAACGAGTTTATCGCCTTTCAATCCAGTATTCTGAGGAGTTTCACGTTCACCTAGATCATTTATTGGCGAAAAGCGTTCCCACGCAAGCATACTTTTGCAAATGTGAATACCGCGGTCGTTGATGATTTGTGTTTTAATGACTTTATGGCCATTTGCCTTTAATATTTCTGCAACAGAATAACCGAGGAAAATATTTCGAAGGTGTCCAAGGTGCAAAGGCTTATTGGTATTTGGTGAAGCATATTCCACCATTAAAAGTGGTTTCGACTCAGGTTTATCAAACCCAAAATTTGGATTCTTTTGAATGTCCTCGAGTGTCTTTACCCAATACTCAGATGATAAATGAATGTTCAAGAACCCTCCGAGCACGTCTATTTGCTGAATGCCTTTAAACTCGGAAATGAGTGCAAGGCGAATTTTCTCTCCAAGTTCTTGAGGCGATGCTTTCAGTGCTTTGACGAAAGGAAATAGCAATAAAGTCAAATCACCAGAGACCTCTTTTTTTGTGCGTTGCACTTGCACCATTCCTGAAGATACTTCGGTGCCAAAAAGTGACCTACTGTGGTGAAGTAAAAATTCTTTTATTTCTTGTTCCATCTTTTAATTTCGGTTTGCAATGGTGCTTGCTACAGATTCCAATAATCCAAAAGCTACCTCAGCCATTTTATTCATTTTATCATCCAAACACGGATTAATCTCTACAAATTCAGTACAGATCACACGTGGGTCTTGACACAAACCAACTAGAATTTCTTTGGCTTGGTCAGGTGTAAGTCCATTTTTCACTGGTGTACCTGTTCCTAATGATGTCAACGATGGATCCATTGAATCAACATCAAAAGAAACATAAAGTATGTCACAATCCTTGAGAAGCTCGAGGGTTTGCTTCACAATTTGTGATGCCCCTTCCTCGTTCACTTGACTTACAGGGATTACCGAAATCTCATGCTGGTCAATTAAGACACTTTCTTGCACTTCAAAATCTCTCAAGGCAATATAAACCAAATCTTTGGCAAAAAATTTAGGACCTGAAAATCCAATGTTCTTTAAACGTTCCCAAATGGCTACTGTACTTTGGTCAACCTCATTTGATTTACACGGCATATTGTCCTCGCACAAGGCAATGGCAAGGGGCATACCGTGCATATTCCCTGAAGGCGTGGTATATGGCGTATGCAAATCCGCATGTGCATCAATCCATACCAATCCCAAACGCTTGTCTGGGTATGTTTCTTTGATCCCCGCTATTGTTCCAGATGCTGAGGCATGGTCCCCTGCCAAAACCAATGGAAAATGGTCGTCTGAAAGGCACGCAGAAACTTGATTAGCAACAGACGTATAAACGTTCTCAAAACCATTGATTCTTTTGGCGAATGGATGCACGTCTTTGTGATCCAATAACTCGTTTCGATCGGCAATGCGCACCATCGGATAACGTGCAAAAAAACCATTTCCTTGACTTCGTGCAGCAGCCATCAAAGCATCCGCTCCCAAGGAAGACCCGCGAGTACCTGCGGCAATCTCAGATCGATTTATGAGTAAACTTATCTCCTTCTTCATACGTAAAAATAGTTCTCAAAATTAACACAAATCCCCGACAGATAAACACGAAAAATGTGTAACCTTCGAATTGGTATGCGTTTGCTTTTTTCATCATTGCTGATAAAAAAAATGTACTTTCGGCTTAAATTTCACTTCAATGATCAAGCTTTTTTCACTTTTCATTTTCCTTGTTTTCACCCATATCATTTCAGCACAAAGTGCACCAGTATTCGAGAAATTTTCTGGGAAACTGGTTTATTCTGTTACGATCACAGATACCTCTCTTCAAAAAATGATTCCATCTCGACAGATGATTGTTTACACCAACGACACACTCATCCGCATAGAAAACACAACAGATCAACTCGGCTTTCAGGTTATAATTAAACACTTGATTTTCAATAAGTCATACCTACTCTTGAATACTCCTGTCAACAATTACGCGATCCAAACGGACTACAATGGTGGTCAAGAAATTAAATACCCCTACAGCTATACCACCAAGCGTGGAAAGCGGAAAATTTTGGGACTGAAGGCAAAGCGATTAATGGTGAGTCATGAAAATTTCGAAGAACCAATTGAGTTTTTATACCTTCCACAGTACACCCCAAAATACATCAATACCTTAGAGAATTTCCCGGGACTTCCTGTACTTTATTACATTTCTTCGGTGGACGGAACCTACGAATACCGTTTAATTTCTATGGAAAAGACTACACCAAACCACGATCTTTTTGGAGTGCCCTCAGACTATAAGCGAGTAACTTTCGATAACTTCTTAAACGAGATGTTGCAGTACCAGCAGCAAAGCGAGGAAATCGAGATTGAACACGAATGATTCCTACTAACATCAAGGTGTTTATACTTCGATGATGGCGGTCTTCAGAATCCTATTTGCCGTATCTATCTTCGTACATTAAAATCACCGCATGGCAGAAAACGAGTACCGCGAAAAAGAACGCATCGACGAGGAAACTCAAGAAAGAACTACCACTAAGCGCACAAAAGCGAAGAAGGAAGGAAAATCATCTGCAGCAAAAGGGGCATTTAGTGTTCTTTCCGGACGCATCGATGCGAAAAAAGTGAAAACTGCTTTTGGTTCACTGCTCATCTTAGTTTCATTTTACACCTTTCTATCATGTCTCTCTTACCTGTTTACATGGGCTCAAGACCAAGACCAAGTACTCGATAAATCTCTTCTGACCTATCTTTTCGAAAATGATGAAAAACCTGTTGACAATTGGTTAGGTAAATTCGGCGCTTGGACCTCTCACCTCTTTATCTTTAGATGGTTTGGAATCTCCTCATTCGGAATTTCTTTCCTCCTATTTATTTCAGGGGTCCGAGTACTCTTTGATGTTGAATTGGTGCCGCTTCGCAAATGGTTTGCACGTACTTCAGTATTGATTGTTTGGACCTCACTTCTTTTTGGTTTTTTTGCGACAAACATCAACTACCTAGGAGGAGGATTTGGATTTTACACAAATGAGTGGCTCGCCATGTCTTTGGGAAGATTTGGTTCACTCTCGTTGATCCTTGTAATGGGGTACGTTCTTTCCGTAGTGTTATTCAATCCTGACTTTAAAGGAATTTTCAATCGTTTTTTTGGAGCTAAGGAGGAACTCGAAAATTCAACAGCTACTGCCGCAGCAACTAGTTCTGAAAATATGCTTTACGATGACATTCGTGTTGTGAACAGCATTAAAGATGAGGAAATCGAAGAGGACAACATCACAGAAACCATTCATTTTGATCAAGCGGACGACGATGATGAGGAATTTGATGATTCTGAATTGATTATCACCCACAAAGAGCCAGAAGTTGAGTCAGAAGTAAGCAGCTCTTCATTGACCGTGGAAATGGACCTCAGCGATATTGAAGATGAAACATTCTCTGTGGATATCACCAAAGCTGAGGATCAATTGGACACAGAAGATCTTGATCGATTGAGAAAAGAATACGGTGACTATGACCCTAAATTAGACCTGTCTGATTTCATGTTGCCGCCAATCGACTTGCTGAAAGAATACGGAAACGGTGGCGTAACCATCAACAAGCAAGAATTAGAAGACAATAAAAACCGAATCGTACAAACACTATCGCACTATAAAATTGAAATTGCATCAATTAAGGCAACTCCAGGTCCAACGGTGACTTTGTACGAAATAGTCCCCGCCCCTGGTGTACGGATTTCTAAAATTAAAAATCTCGAGGACGATATTGCATTGAGCTTAAGCGCGCTTGGCATTCGTATTATCGCCCCGATACCAGGCAAAGGAACAATCGGTATTGAGGTGCCGAAATCGAATCCTGAGATGGTAAGCATGCGCTCACTTATTGCTTCAGAAAAATTTCAAAATTCTGATTATGAACTACCTATCGTTATCGGGAAGACGATTAGCAATGAAACGTACACATTCGACCTCACCAAAATGCCTCACCTCCTTGTCGCTGGATCTACGGGACAAGGTAAATCTGTAGGCTTAAATGCCATACTCATTTCGATGCTCTACAAAAAGCATCCGGCACAAGTAAAATTTGTCTTGGTCGATCCTAAAAAAGTGGAATTGACACTCTTCAACAGGATTGAACGCCATTATTT
>JBILBT010000119.1:0-8607 GCA_044353545.1 Crocinitomicaceae bacterium
CTCCGTGAAATTAATGACTGTCTCAACTTGTTTTCCTGCGGGGAGGTCAACAAAAACATCTCTGCGAATTGAACCGCTCTTCAAGGACAACTCTGCATTGGTCAATGATTCTTTTCCGGAATTAATCATTCGCACAGTCAACTCACTGTTCTGTCCTGCGCGGTGAATAGGTGTAGAGAACCAAACGGAATCAATGAAAAGATTACCTTGTTCTTGGGGTGTAAATTGAATGGGGTAATAAAAGCCAGCTTCGTCTTTTTTGATGTTTTTAAATTGACTGGTGGATTTTTGAAAATCTGATAAAATCAGGTATTGACGTGACCCAAGTTTTTCACCAGATTCTTCTTCTCGGTCGAGAAAGCTACGCTGCCAATCCAATACATTGTCGATGGAACGATTTAAGGCAATTGGCTTGATTTTATCGATCATTTCAAGGGCCTCAGCTTTGGTGATTAAACGTTGTTCAATCCCCCCCATTGTATTGGTGTTTAGGAGTACACGCACATCAGCTGCAGCCTTCATGACGATGCCGCGTGCGGTTTCACAAGCTTCTGAAATTAATTCTCCTTCAGCTCCTTTGGCAGTCATAGAGAATGAGTTATCGATGTAAATCGCTAAAACAGGACTACCACCTTTCGACTGACTGTTTTCAACAACCTTATAGGGTTGAGCGAAGGCAATGATGAGAGCTGTAAGCGCCAAAAGACGTAAGGCCAGGATGAGTAAATGCTTTAATCGTTGTGTGGATCGTGTTTGTTGTTCAAGCCGTTGAATAAACTTGAGACTAGAGAAGTATAAGATTTTATACTTTCTGAAATTGAATAAATGAATAATAATCGGGATCGCGAGAGAGAATAGGGCCCAAAGAAATTCAGGATAGACAAATTTCATGATTCAAAAATAGTAAAAAATGTGCTTTGAACTAGCTATTCCTCTGGCAATCTTAAAACTTTTCAAATGCGCCAATGCCGAATAGTGCGAAATCGTATTTGGCTGGGTCATTGGAATCGAATTCTCGCAAACGAAGCATCAACTCATCCAGCGCTTTCCAGTCGTCTTGTTTTCTTGATAAAAGCCCAAGGTTTCGCGCATTTCGTGAGGTGTGAACATCAAGCGGCACGTACAATTCAGATCTTGGAATGCTCTTCCATAACCCAAAATCAACACCTTTCGAAGCGTCACGAACCATCCATCTCAAATACATGTTGATGCGTTTACACGCCGAATTGCGCAGTGGATCAGAAACATGCTTCATGCTGCGTTGTAAATCATCTGTTTGAAAAAATGTACTTCGAAAATTTGCAATTCTACCTTTGACACCTTCTATTTCTGAATGGGATGAGAAACATTCTTCCAAGTTTGAGTTCTTATAAATGCGTTGAAGAGAAAGAAAGAATTGATTTAAGTCAGCAACATTAAATGTTCGGTGAACAAATGAGCTGTTTTTGAGTCTTTTTGGTGAGTAGGTATGGATGAAGGATAAGGGTTCATTCTCCATGATTTCAATCAATTTTTCACCACTTGAAATAATTCCCTTTCGCGTTCCCCATGCAATTGTCGATACCAGAAATGCTATGATTTCTATGTCTTCTTTGCGTTCAAAACGATGTGGAAGCTGAATGGGGTCAGATGAAATGAAAGCCAAGTTTTCGTACTGTTCGGCCTTGAAATCGAGAAATTCTTTGAGTTCTTGATCAGTCATTTTGAACAAATACACCATCGCGCATGGTCAACATGCGATCTGCCATTCGGGCAAGTGAATCGTTGTGTGTAACGATAATAACCGTTTGATTAAATTCATCGCGTAGCTGAATGAAAAGGGCATGCAATTCTGCGGCGTTTTGAGAATCTAAATTCCCTGAAGGCTCATCTGCAAAAATGATTTTTGGTTTGTTGATGAGTGCTCTGCAAACTGCAGTTCGCTGTTGTTCGCCACCAGACAATTCGGAAGGTTTATGGTCGGCGCGATCTTTTAATCCAAGGCGATCGAGCAAAACCAAGGCTTCATTTCTCGCTTCTTGCATGCTGACACCTTTAATCAAAGCGGGAAGCATAACGTTTTCAACCGCTGTAAATTCAGGGAGCAATTGATGAAACTGAAAGATGAATGAAATTTCTTGGTTTCGAAAGGCTGACAATTTCTTGCCATTTAATGTAAATGGATTTGTTCCATCAATTTCTAGAGTTCCTTGATCTGGGGTGTCTAATGTTCCTAAAATTTGAAGCAAGGTCGTTTTTCCAGCGCCAGAAGATCCTACAATGGCAAGGATTTCACCTTTCTCTACCGACAAATCAATGCCTTTCAGAATGTGTAAATCATTGTATGATTTGTGAATGTTCTTGGCAACTAAAATCATTTATTCATTTTTAAGGTATGCCCCATTTTATCACGCTTCGTCTTCATATACAGCTCATTATGCACGTTGCTTTCAATCTCTAATGGAACTGATTCAACAATCTCTAAGCCGTAGCCAACCAATCCTGTTCGCTTCGTTGGGTTGTTTGTCAGTAAACGCATTTTCTTTACGCCCAAGTCACGGATGATTTGGGCTCCGATGCCATAATCACGTTCGTCGGCTTTGAAACCCAATTTCACATTGGCCTCCATCGTGTCGTATCCTTGTTCTTGAAGTTCGTAGGCTTTCAGTTTATTGATTAAGCCGATACCTCTACCTTCTTGATTCATGTAGATAATGACTCCTTTTCCCGCAGCTTCGATCATGTCCATCGCTTTGTGAAGTTGAGGACCACAATCGCAACGACACGAACCGAAAATATCGCCGGTAAGGCATGAAGAGTGAACGCGGACAAGTACTGGCTCATCCTTTTCCCAAGTGCCTTTGACCAAAGCAAGGTGCTCTTGTCCCGAATTTGTATCTCTGAAAGCGTGTAATTGAAAGTCGCCGTGTTCGGTGGGCATTTTTACATTCACCAAGCGCTCAATCAAGGATTCATTTTTAATGCGGTATTCGATCAAGTTCTCAATGGAAACAATTTTCAAGGAGAATTTCTCTGCAATCTCCATCAATTGAGGCAGTCGCGCCATTGTTCCATCTTCATTAAGAATCTCTACAATGACACCTGCAGGTTCAAATCCGGCGAGGCGAGAAAGGTCAATTGCAGCTTCTGTATGTCCAGCTCGGCGCAACACACCACCTTTTTTGGCACGTAAAGGAAAGATGTGTCCTGGTTTTCCGAGTTCATCGGGATGAGTTGCTGGATTGATTAAGGCTTGAATGGTTTTTGATCGATCACTGGCAGAAATACCCGTCGTGCATCCGTGCCCATTAAGGTCAACAGATACTGTAAATGGAGTCTCATAAGTTGCTGAATTTGAGCGAACCATCAAGTCAAGCCCAAGTTCATCACAGCGGTCTTCCACCAAGGGTGCACAGATCAATCCTCGTCCATGTGTTGCCATGAAATTGATGATTTCCGGTGTTACATTTCGAGCTGCTGTTAAGAAGTCCCCTTCATTCTCGCGTTCTTCGTCATCCACTACGATAATCACTCTACCTTGTTGAATTTCTTCAATCGCCTCTTCAATCGTATTCAGCTTAATGTCCATTTCTTTTTTTTTCGTGGTATAAAATTACACTAAATCTATCATTGGGCGTATGGTTTTGCCCGATAAATCATTTGGATTTAGAATCGTTGATCAGGTCAATCAATTTCGCATTGGCACGCGACCAACTGTAGTTTTTCCGCACGAATTCTTGACCGTTTGTTGCGATTTTTGTGTAAAAATCTTGATCTGTCAAAAGTTTTTGAATCATGTCAATGAATTCCTTAGGGCTATGCGCAATGCATATTGATTTGCGATCCACCGCGCCAATTGGACCTCCAGCCAAATTGGTGGTCACGCAGGGTATTCCCAATGCCATAGCTTCAAGCAATTTATTCTGCATCCCTGTACCGATCATCATTGGAGCGACAAAAATTTTACCCCGGCAATACGCCTCACGTATGTCGTCCACCCAGCCAAGCAATTGAATGTTGTTCTTCGCACAGAGTTTCTCAACAAGAGCGGTTGGTGTTGCTCCAGCAATGAGGCAACTTAATTCTTTATTTAATGGGAGTAGTTGAGATGAAATGAACTCAACGGCTTCAATGTTGGGTGCGTAACTTAGGTTTCCGATAAAAACAATGTCTTTATCTGTTTCTATTTTGGGTCGTTCGAAAAATGCAGGTGCGATGCCATTGGGGATACACTGAATGTTTTTTCTTTTAGGATGAAAAATAAAAGCTTGATCTTGTCGGCTAATGATACTCGCATGTTCGAAATAGTCAAAGATCCGAACTTCGTAATTTTTTAAACGAATGGACTCGATGCGATAGAGCTGTTTTGCATACCAAGGTGCCTTGTCAATTCTCCGATCCATGCCTTTGGATAATGCATCCATGTAATCGATGGTTTTCGGGCAGTCGTGGTAATCTTTGATGTATTCAGCGGCACGAATGAGCTGACAATATATGTGGCTTGGTTGAATGTCTTTCATAAGAGTATGCATCCGTCGAGCATTTCTGAATGAGTAGAAATAACCCACTTGAAATGGCTTTTGGGAAAACAAACACAAGAATAAATTGAAGCAAATCGAGATAGGTCCGCGATGGAAAACTTCAATGCGCGTGCAGTGTATAGCTAGTTTTTCCATCGATTCTTTCGGGACAGTAGTATTCGTAACTGCAAAGAGTACCACATTATACACTTCTGAAAGTCCAATGATTTGATGGTACGCGCGTAATTTATCTCCTTTTTCCAATGGATAAGGAAAGCGTGGTAAAACAACCACCAAAGTTGGATTTTCGTTAATGAAGGATTTCATTCAACGCAGTTGAAATAGAGGTGGATGAATAGTTTGCTTGAATGTAATCTCTTGAATTTTTAGCGTATTTTTCTTTCAATACGATGCTGTCTTGCAAGACAATCGATGCCTTGATAAATGCGTCTGTTGTATCAGCGATACTCATGCATTCCAATGCATTGATTCCCTCTTTGCCAATGCTTGTAGTAACGATAGGCACTCCGATACTCATGGCCTCTAGAATTTTTATTCGCACACCTGAGCCCGATTTTAAGGGGAGAAGTAAAGTTCCTGATTCACGCATAAACGCTATGCTATCAGGAACAAAACCGTGACATTTGATTCCTTCGCCAACTTTGAGCTGATCTGTTCCTATGCCAGCAATGTGCAATTCAGCACTTGGAATTTTAGCTTTAATCTGAGGAAAGATTTCGGAAATAAGAAAATGAAGGGCTTCTTTATTCGGAATCCAATCTATTCCACCGATGAAAAAAAACGAATTGGAAGCAGAAGGTTCAGAAGGTTTAGAGATGTCTATCGATACCGGAAGATCAACAATAGTGGACTTAATTCCTAAAGCGATGAATTTTTTTGTGTCTTCAGGTGAAATAGAAAATAGGCCATTCACTTGATTGAGTATCTTGATTTCATCCTTTTTGAGTGCTTGTGCTAAAATTCGGGTGATGAAAGATTTTCCTGCTGACCTTGAGTTTTTCGCCAATGTATTCCAAATCTCATGCTCCACGTTATGGGTTCTTATGTAGATCTTTAGATTCGCATCCAATCGAAGATCATGCAAACAAGCAGCAGAATAAAGTCCATCGAAGACAATCGCATCAAAGGATTTCGATTGTACAAGCTGACTGATTTTCCTGCAAAGATCAGGCGTTCGGAATCGACTTAAATGGTATGAATTTCCGCAAAGTGTTTTTGCCAACATCCTTAATGGTTTAATCTTCGTGTCAATAAAAATAGAATGAAGGTCAATGGATTTTTTAATCTCTTCAGGCCATTCAGATGGATAAAAAGGATGTTTGTGCGTTTCGAAGGTTAAGTGTGTAATGTCATGGCCTCCTTGAATAAGTGCATCTAAAAAGCGCTTAATCGCCATGCATCCACCATCAAGAGAAGGGTAGGCGGGTTTGCTTGTGATGTAGAGCAGCTTCATTTTGACTTATTGCGTTTGAATCGTTTCACCCATGCCTCTTTATCAAAAACGGGAGAGTCATTGGCCGCAGAACGCATTAAAATAATGGCGATGGGCAGTAAAACCATCGAGGCGAACCACATTCCAATAAATGGAGAAACTACCTGTGATGCTGCTAAACTATCTCCAACGCTGATGAGGACGAAATACACCATAAATAAAAGTGCTGCAATGACCACGGGTGCGCCAAATCCACCGCGACGAACTATCGCTCCCAATGGCGCGCCAATAAAGAACAAAACAATGATGGCGAAGGTTAAAGCAAATTTTCGATGAAACTCAATCCAGTAGGTATTCAAATCAATTTCCATTACGCGGATGTATTCATTTTGTCCGTCTAGGTTTTGATTTTTTCGCCGAATTTTTGCCTGTGTAGATTGAAGCGCAGTGATTTTGTCGGCCTCACTCAAGTCTTCGTAACGGATAACATGTGGCGCTTCATCAATAAATCCTTGGTTGGGAAGAACCGTTGTTTTATCACCTTTAAAATACAGCGATTGAAAATAGGCGTGGTCATTCTTAATGCTTGTCAGGAAATTATCCGTGATTTTTGTGGCATTCGTGCGCACGGAATCGACAGCGTTATAAATTTGAAATACATTCAGCATTTCGTGTTTGTCGGTAAAGATACCTTCATCAGATCTGTTTAATGCGAAACCAGAAAGATCAATTTTATAGGTCGCAGCTTCAAAGGATGATCGTCTTGATGGTCGATTGCTATTTTCAGAGCGTAACATTTGACCATTCGGCATAAATACTGGGGACTGCGGGGCTAACTCTTCAGTAACATAACCGTCTTTCAATTCAAAAAACAAGTATTTGCCATTTTCAGACTTGTAGATTTTTCCTTCAGCAGCGCGGATCGTTTTGATTGTTTGTGGGTCTGTATGGTCGTGCAGCAGAATTCCTTTAAAGCTATTGTCTGAACCTTCGTCCACTTTAATGGCATAACCATCCAATTCATTGCTGTAGACACCAGGTGTAAGGATGGCGGAAATTTTTGTGTTTTGAATATCGTAGATGAGCGAATGCCATTTCAGATTGGCCACAGGGATCACATAATTTGCAAAGTAAAAGGTGCCACAAGCGATTAAGAGTACAACAACAGCGAGTGGACGCATAATTCTGTACAAGGATAGTCCGCTGGCTTTTAATGCAGTGAGTTCATTGTTCTCGGATAAATTACCGAAAGTCATGATGGATGACAGTAGCGTGGCGAGTGGGAGTGCCAAGGGAATCAGACTGGCGGAAACATAAAAAAGTAGCTCAAGAATAACCAAGGAACTCAATCCTTTCCCCATCAAGTCATCGATATATTTCCACAGAAACTGCATGATAAGTATAAACATCGAAATCGCCAAGGTCACAAAAAATGGACCTACAAACGACCGGATACTGAACACATAGAGACGCTTCAAACGAATGATATATATCGTACAAAGTTAAGAAACGAAATCAAGCGAACACTATTGCAAAGGTACAAGGCGACTTCACTTGGATTAAGCCAACAAAAGGAATTTATTTAGGGAATCAGGCACCCATAACGCGTTTAAGATTACTGATTTGTTTTTCCCACAAACGGCGTGACTCTTCCACTTCGTCTTCTTCTGCGAAATCAGTCACGGTGAGGATCACAGCCTTGGTCATTGGATCAACAGTAATGGTAATTTCAAAGTAGGTATCTAATCCTTCTTCTTCATCTTCAATCCATTGAAAACGGATTCCAGCATTGGGCTTGCGGCTAATTAATCGCGCACTTTGCATGCTGCCATCCCAGAAGAATGTGTACTCGTCATCCTTAATGTTCACATTATCAGCAAACCATTCAGAAAGCCCACTTGGCGTCCCAATCATGTTATCCAACACACGTGGAGAGGTTTTTAAAAGGAACTCTAAATCGAATTTCACTTTTTCAGATACAATAGTCGCCATTTTGTTTAATTTCGCAGTTAGTTATCGCAATATAAGTAAATCTTCTCAATGGCTCTCGTTCACTCATTTGAAAAATCTGGAAACACGCTCTTTAAATACCGCGGACAATTGCCAATCGTTCTGTTTTTATTGTCTGTTCCTGCTGTTTATTTCACTGATTATCAGTGTTTAAATGATAATAATGAGCTTTCTTCAATCTTGTTGATAACTTGTTGCGTGTTTTCGTTTGTCGGACAGGCTATTCGTGCGATAGCCATCGGAACAAGCAATAAAAATACATCCGGTAGAAATACAAAGGAGCAAGTCGCTGAAGCATTAAATACGAAAGGAATCTATTCCACCGTAAGACACCCATTGTACCTAGGCAATTATTTCATGTGGATTGGTATCGTCATGTTTACGTTCAATATTTGGTTCATCTTGCTTTTTTCTGCGATTTTTTGGTTGTATTACGAACGAATCATGTTTGCAGAAGAACGATTTTTGGAGCGTAAATTTGGTCAGCCATATGTGGATTGGTCAAACAGCGTCCCAGCGTTCTGGCCTAGTTACAAGCGCTATATTCCTACAGAGATTCCTTTTTCTATGAAAACGATTCTTCGACGCGAGTATTCAGGAGTGACGGCAACCATCATCAGCTTCGTGTTTGTAGATTTTCTGCGC
>JBILBT010000365.1:0-2652 GCA_044353545.1 Crocinitomicaceae bacterium
GTCGTGTGTTACCATTAGAATTGTTGATTTTGACTTTGACAGATATTCCTCCAACCATTCAATCATGTCAAGGTCGAGGTGGTTCGTTGGCTCATCTAGAATCAAGAAATCTGCCTCAGCCACAAGTACTTGTGCCAAAGCCACGCGCTTCTTTTGTCCACCAGAAAGGGTGCCAATCAGCAAATCAGTATTGTCTAATTTCAGTACGGAAAGAATTTGATTGACCTTCACCTCCATATCCCAGGCATTGAGTTCGGTCAATTCATCGTAACAAGCATGAATGGCTTCATCGTCGCCATCGCGCATTGCTTGGTTGTATTTCTTAACGATTTGAAGTTCGGGAAGATCGTGTGAAAATACCGCTTCGAAGATGGTATGCGTTTCATCCAAGTTTTCACTTTGCTCCATGAACGCCACACGAATGTCATTTCTGTACACCACACGTCCGCTATCGCAATCTTCCAGGCCCATCAAGCAGCGCAACAAGGTCGTTTTACCATTTCCGTTCTTCGCGACAATGGCTACTTTTTGTCCCTGATCAATTCCGAAGGTCAGGTCACCAAAAATAAGCCTGTCACCAAACGATTTGGTGAGATTTTCTACCGATAAATAATTCATGTTAACGCAGTCTGTTCAATGAGTCGATCAATCCTTTGTCGCGTTTGATGGAGAGATTTGCCATGAACACAAATGGCAACCCTGCAACGAACAGGAAGAAACCAGCACCTAGCTGGCGTTTCAATGGTTCATCCGTTTGGTCATCAATTCCCACAACGGAGAATACGACCAAACCAATGATCATTAGTACATAAATATAAAATACTGTGCGCACCAGTTTCAGTTGACGCTTCAAATTTTTAAAGCTCATCAAGGTGATAAAAAGCAAAAGAACCAAGGCAATTAAACCAATGTAGAGTGGATATTTACTCACCATTGCTAGCCCTTCTCCGTCTCCATTTTTTACCTGCTGAATGCCAAACGAATTAAAAACGAAGGATGTATTTTTCCCCACAAAATGAAATACATCTGCACCGACAGCAACGATAGACAGAAGAATAATAGAGATCGCGAGATAAATGGATTGAATGCGCTGAATCATGACAATTTTATTTGGTGCAAAGATAGTGACGAGATGTCAATTAAAAGTTACTAATTATGAATTTGGTGGCTGAGGTGCGTTAGCAGTCTCGAAGCCACGAAATGTGAGTTACGAATTTGAAAAATTTATAATTTGATCCTCACGGAATTTGAAATTTGTTCCTGACGGAATTTGAAATTAGATGCCTTCGTCCATATCGGAGCATAGAACATGGATTTGATTTTTCCTTCAGCTAAAAATCCATTATCCTTCAGCGAAGCGGTCCATGTTCTATCAGCGAAGCGTTCCAAGACGGAGCATAGAACATGGAGCATAGAACATGGATTTGATTTTTCCTTTAACTTAAAGTACATTGTCCATCAGCGAAGCGGTCCAAGACGGAGCATAGAACATGGAGCATAGAACATGGATTTGATTTTTCCTTTAGCTTAAAGTCCATGTTCTATCAGCGAAGCGGTCTATGGTCCCTTTGTCTTTTGTCTTTTGTCCTTCCGTCTTTTGTCCTTCCGTCTTTTATCCCTTCGTATGGAAAATGAACCTAATCTGCATCAAGGTGTAAGTTCATACCGCTAAATCGAAAAGCCATGAAATACATTCAAATTCAACAACCGTGCACTGAAGATTGGAAAGCAATGACCCCAAATGAAAAAGGTTCGTTTTGCCAGTCGTGTGCAAAAAATGTCCTTGATCTCACCAAGATGTCCAATGCAGAAATCCACTCTGTACTCGCTCAAAATCAGCACGAATCCATCTGCACTCGCATTCAAAATACCCAACTCGATGCCTTGAATCTTGAAATCGAACAATGGTCTAGAGGCACGCGGTCTCACATGCAGCGCGCTATGCTTGCTTCACTTTTGATTGTTTTCGGACTAACCCTGTTCAGCTGCACCAATCAGCAGCAAGAAGAACAAATCCGCATTACTCAAAAAAAATTGACCGAAGTAGTTCAACAACAACAAAATGAAACTCAAGAAAAAGAATTGGAATGGATAGATATCCCCATTATTCAGGTGCTAGAAGAAGTGACTATGGGTGAGATGGAAATGCCCCAGCAAGAAGTTATCCAACAGACTGAAGTCATTGAAAATGAACAATACGAATTGAATTACACCATGTTGGGAGATATGGCTATTTTACCCACTTACTTTGAATACGCCCAACAAATTCAACCCACAATTGAGTTGGACGCGAATGGGAATCCAATACCTACACTCTTTTCTGCTATCGCATACCCAAATCCGGCTGTAGAATCGAGCACGTTAAAACTTGGAATCCCAAGTTCAATTGACGCCAATATTCAACTCTTCTCCAATCAAGGTCAATGCCTTCAATCCATTTTCAGCGGAAAAATTGAACGTGGAACCTTTGAACAAGCAATGGATCTAAGTAGTCTTAATCCAGGTATTTACTTGGTGCTCATTCAATCCAAAACATTTAAGGAAACCGTGAGAGTGGTGAAATATTAATTGGACAAAAGAACCGCAAAGGCAGATCTCCCGTTTCAAGTAAAACCTGAGTCATTGGCTCTGGTTTTTTCATGCCGATAAATT
>JBILBT010000120.1:0-8602 GCA_044353545.1 Crocinitomicaceae bacterium
AGTTCGGATGCAGTCTATCGCAGATATCGAGGAGAAACCGCACTGACTATCAACGAAATAAAGAAAATCTGTTTGCATTACAATATCTCGTTTGATGCTTTGTGTTCGATGGAAGCGGGAAATGTGACCTTTACCTATCCCCCGCTGAACACCTATGACTTTAGCTTAGAAACCTACCTCGAAGGGATTTTAAAAGCATTTGAAAAGTTAAAAAATCTCGGAGATGCAAAGCTCATTATCTCAGTCAACAATACGCCGTTTTTTCAATTGCTAAACTTTCCTCAGCTGGTTCGTTTCAAGCTCTATTTTTGGGCAAAAACTCATTTAATGATTCCGGCTTATCAAAATGAAAAATTCAAACACGAAAAAACGAGTGAACGGGCTTTTGAACTTGGGAGGGAAATCCTACAAATCTACAACTCGATTCCATCTCAAGAAATCTATGACCCTCAATTGCTTCAAGGATTTATTCGCCAAATCGTTTATTACTGTCAGGCACACCATTTTGAAGATCCAGAATATGCCCTTTTCTTGTGTGACCGCTTAAAAATGATGTCGGCACACATTCGCGAACAAGCGAGTCTTGGTAAAAAGTTCATTTATGGAACACAAGCGCCTGCATTTGGCAACAACTTCGAGATGTACAACAATGAAATCGTAAATACAGATGCGTCCTTTTACTTTTCTACGTCCGAATTGAAAGGTGTATACCTCACGCACAATGTGATGAACTACCTTCAAACATCGAACGAGGGCTATGTGGAGGACACCAAGCAAATTTTGGATAAACAAATTGCCAATTCGAGCATCATCAGTGTGGTCAACGAAAAGGAACGAAACAACTATTTCCACGAGCTCGATCGAAGCATCGACAATGCACGAAAGAAGATTGAGGCAGCATTGCTTTGATTGAGTTAAATTCAAATGTAATTTCCGAAACTTAAAAATAACACTTGCGAATTTCGCAACTAACGAATTCATCCTTGGTGAAATCGATTATAAAGTACCTCAGATTGTACCAACATTTGTCATGGATAAAAACATACCTATGAAGACAATCAAACACATTCTTGCAACAGCACTAATCTCTGTTTCACTGAACAGCTTTGCGCAAACAACCAATCCCACCATCGCAGTGGCCAGCCCAAACATCAACAGCATTGAGGTCAAACCAGAAATTGCAGCCAAGATGTTGCGGCTCGAACTCATCAAGCTCGGGAACTTTATTGTACTGGATGAATTTGACATGGCAGACGTGCTGATGAATTCGCCTCAATTTACATCCGGCTGTTACGGACAAAACTGTTTGGCAGTCATGGGGAAAAAGCTCAATGTAGATTATATACTTTGCGGAAGTTATGATGGTTTCGGCAACAAGATCGTTCTTACATTGAAACTCATTGATGTGAAAACTGCCACTACGTTTAAATCTGCCATGCGTGAATTTGACAACCAAGAAATGGAGTTGCAACGCATGTCTGAGGTGCTACTGAAGGAAATGCTTGGCGTGGAGGTTCCGAAAGAACTCTCTGAACGCTTGGCATTTAAGAATGAACCCATCACCTCGACAAACGTCGGCAGAATCAAGAACAATGGTCCTCGCATTGGCTATGCGTATTTGTTGGGATCGATGAATGAATTTGCGATGCGTTCAGAAGCACAGGGTGGATTGGGAATCTTCCCAGGGATTAGTATGATCGGCTTTCAGCTTGAGGGACAATATGTAGGTACAGAGAATTTTTCTGCCTTGGTTGAGGGCTTGGTCAATGTATCGGGGCTTGAACAAGGACAATTTTTACCATCCATTACCATCATGAATGGGTTTCGCTTTGGCAAAGGCGGATGGGAATTGGCATTTGGACCGGGATTTGGGGTAAAGCCAACATCATTGGGATTCTTTGATACAGACAATAGCTTTAGCAGCAATCAGCAATATTTTTCACAATCGGATTGGGATGCTTATGCCGCTCGAGAATTCACCGACGACCCACAATACACGTCAAACGGTGTTTTTACGGCACCAAACCCTTGGGATCTAAATCCAAAATACAACTTCGATAAAAGATACGGAGACACACGAGGCGATTGGAAATTGAATACAATGTTTGTCTTTGCCCTTGGTAGAACATTTCGTGCTGGGGCGCTAAATATCCCTGTGAATCTCTTTTACTCTTCTCAAAAAGGCGGAGGCATGACGGGTGTTAACGTAGGATTCAACGTCCAAAAGAGCAAACGAACAATCAATGGCATTTAATCTAAACAACTATAATATGAAACATTTGATTTTACTCGCTCTACTGAGCTGCAGTTCCGTTTTTGGACAACAACAAGTGGTTGTTTCCAATACGCAACAATTAATACAAGTATCTAAAAACTATGCGCTTGTTATTGAAAAGAAAGATGAATCTCATGAAAAGCGCTATGTCGTTGATCGCGAAAGAATAAAGGTGTTCAATGCCGCTGGGGCGCATGCGAAAGGTAGACTTCAGATTCTTTCTCCAGATACCGTTATTGTTGGGAGTCAAAAAATAGCCTTTACGGAAATCACACGGATTCATGTGTATTCAAAAGCATTTCGAAAAATAGGGTTTATTGCAGGTGGGGTGAGCGCAGCACTTGGCCTCTATATACTTTCTTTAGCGGGTTTGGGAGATGTTGGCCCACCTGTTGCCGTGCTCTCTGCAGCGACTGCTGGTTTTTTATCTTTAACACTTATCTCAAAAAAGTACGATCTTGGGGATAAGTACGGTGCTTCTTTCCAAAAATTAGAATAATGAAGATTTAGAATACTAACTTCCACTGATTCTTTGCGAAAAATAAGACTTGTTCAATTTGCGCAATGAGAAAAACATAGAAGCAAGCGAATATTTCAATTTTATTCCCCGCGGTAGAAGAAATGGTTTTCTGGCCAAGAGATTCATAGAATACAAGATTAATAATCACCACAGAGGCACAGAGGACACGGAGGATTTCAATTAAGTTAAAAAAAGATTATTGAAAAAAATTTTCAACTACATTCTCTGTGCCTCTGCGGTAAAAAAAAACGGGCTACAGAAGCGAAGAATTTTAAAATACAAGATTATTGATCACCGAAGAGGCACAGAGGATAAAGAAGTATTGGTTTCTGAGTATAAACTATTTTTTAACGTAGGGTTGCCATTTTATTCTCTGTGCCTCTGCGGTAAAAGAAACGATTTTTAAGGGTAAATGATTTATTGAACACAAATGATTAGCTAACCAAAGAGACACAGAGGCTTTGAATTTCAATAAAATAGATTTAAAACAAGATTAAAGTTATTTCAGGAAAACCTGAATTCACACGAAAATACTAAACTACATGTTTAAAGATAAAGTTGCCATAATTACGGGCTCAACTCAAGGAATTGGGAAGCGTTTAGCATTGAAACTTGCTGAACATGGTGCTGTTGTAGTTATCAATAGCCGCAGTGCTGAAAAGGTTGAAAAAACAGTCGCTGAATTTACGTCAAAAGGTTACCGGGTATTCGGAATAAGCGGTGATGTAAGCGACTATGCATTCTGCGAAGACATGCGCAAGCAAATCATTTCACACTGTGGTAGAATTGATGTGCTAGTTTGCAATGCAGCACTCGCTGTAGAAGGCAGCATCGCCGACAGCTCAGCTAAAACCATTGAGCTGGCTACACGCACCAATATCCATGGCAGTATCTACCCAGCAATTGCACTCATGGACGATTTAACAGTCACCAAAGGAAGTGTGCTTTTCATGTCGTCAATTGCTGGGATTGTTGGACTACCTGGATATGCCATGTATTCGTGCACAAAAAAAGCAATTTTTGCAGTTGCCGAAAGCATGAAAAATGAAGTGGTAGATCGCGGTGTTTTTATCGGCGTATGCCTTCCCGATTTCACCGAAAATGAAGACTCGAAGCAAATCATGACAATCAATGGTGAACTAAAAACCCTCGTGAAGCGCAATGGCATAAAAACTGTTACGCTCGATCGGACAGCAAAATGCATCATTCGTCAACTAAAGTCCAAACGTTTTCTTTATTTCACCTCGCTTCGAGGCAGATTCATGTATGAATTTTATCGTTTCTTTCCAAGATTGCTGCTTTTCGCCATGAAGATAAAACGAAAACAATTCATGAAATAAGAAAGGAAACCGCTACAAGATTGAGTATGAGCAATATGATACCCACTAAAAATGCGAGAACAAAACGTTTTGTGGTCTCTGATTTTGAAGGTAAAATTGAGGCAAACCTAAGCAGTGTTTTTTCTTCATCCCTAGCCCATAAACAAAAATGACTTCATTTTATTTTTCAGTGAATACAAAGAAGAATAAACGAATTGTTCTAAGACTAAAAATCTTTGGATTGTATTTAAGGCGTCTTTCACTAACTTATGATCACCCTACCTTATACAGCATTTTAATCACCCAATACCAAAATGCGACAAGAATCACGATTCCAGCCAGTATTCCAAAAACTCCCACCACCTTAATTAACTTGATGGAAAAACGATCCAAATCACGGTTCAAATCAGCATCGTGCGCATAGGATTGGTCGTCAACTTTACTTCTGAAAAGTGAAAATCCTTTGTTCTGTTTTTTTCTCATCTATTCTCTTTAAAATATATTTGTGACATTCTTAACCGTTCAGCTTCCTCGAATCACTCCTATTTTTCCGATAAGTTATTGAAAGCGGCAACTAATTTCCCCATTAACTCCTCCGATCTGAATGCTCAACAACTTATAAATTTCCTGCTTTAAATAGTCGGAAAGCACATAGTTTGGTTTGGGCATGCCTAAATCAATTAATATCCTGTTAAAGATAAAGATAAAGATAAGCATGATTTTTTGGACTTTCCTTTTTACTTGAACTTACTTGAACTAATTTAATGAACAGAAAAAACCTTCGGTTTTTGTTAAATAAAGTCAATACGCTTGTTCCCCTAACATTTGATTATCTTTGAAATGAATCTATTTTTCTTCGTTTATGAGATTTATTTTTATCGCCCTTCTCCCCTTCTTTTCCTTGTCACAAAACATTCCCAATGCCTCTGTGCTGAAGCTTGAAGACATTATGAAGGGAAATGAGTTTGTCGGTTTCCTCCCTGAAAACATTCGTTGGAGCGTGAACGGGCAATCCATATACTTTGACTGGAATCCAAACCATGAACCCGGAAACAGTACCTATGCATTTCAGGTCAATGAAAAAGGTGCAACACCAAAAAAAATCAATCGTGCAGATGCCATCGAATTTGACCCGTCACAAGGTCAATATGGTCAACAGTATTCTTCTATTGAAGGTGCTCTCGTGGTGATCGATAGAAAAACATCGGCTGTAACACCGCTTTATTACACCAATGAAGAGGTATACAATGTGCAACGCACCAACAGCGAACACATCGTGGCCTTTCAGCAAGGAAACAACCTATTTTTATACAATGGGCTGAATGGCTCTATTTCTCAAATCACCAATTTTCAGCCAGGTACTGCAAAGAATGAACAGAAAGAAGACTCATCCTTTCTGATGAGGGAAGAGCAATTTTTATTCGAATACATCCGCGATAAAAATGAACGATCAGAATGGACCAAGGAACAAAAAAAGGTTCGATATCCTTTTCCAGAACCCATTCATTTTGGAAAAGATGTGCTTGAAAACCTACAAATCAATAAAAATGGAAAATATGTAACTGTCAGATTCAGCGCCTACCCAAAAGAACGCGATACGGAAGTTGAACACCACATTTCTGCGGATGGCCATGCATATTCTACTCCAGCCCGATCAAAAGTTGGTGCAGAAGAGCCAACTCATCGACTGGGAATTTTCAACGTCGAACGTGATTCTATGTATTTTGTCGATTTCAGCGGCTTGAGCGATATCAGAAAGAAGCCAGCTTACTTGAATGATTTGACTCCTTACACTTCGGATCGAAAAATCGTAATGCATTCATTGAAATTTTCCTCATACGGAAATCAAGCCGTTTGCGACATTCGTTCTTACGACAACAAAGACCGTTGGATTTTACTCATCAATCTCGAAACAGGAAACTTCATTGAAATCGATCACCAGCATGACGACGCGTGGATCGGTGGACCAGGGATTTCGGGATGGAATACCGAAGAGGGAACACTTGATTGGATCATCAATGACATGGGCATATGCTTCCAATCAGAAGTCAATGGGTATTCTCAATTGTATCTCTACACGATGCGCACTAAAGCCATTACGCCTATTGCACGCGGAAAAGGCTGGGAGGTGCACAACGTTTCCTTCTCTAAAGGTCATGGTAAACTATACATTACAGCCAATAAAACGCATCCTGGGAATCGCGAATTCTACCAATACAGTTTCGCAACGAATGAATTGACACCAATCCTCACCAAAGAAGGCGCACACGAGGTTTATCTATCTCCCGATGAGAAAACATTGGCAGTTCACTATTCTTATAAAAATGAGCCTTGGGAATTGTTTACTGCTCCCAATGTTGCCAATAGTTCACTAACCCAAGTCACCCACTCCACAACGGAAGAGTTTAGCCGTTATTCGTGGCGAGAACCAACAATAGTTACCCTCAAAGGTTCTGATGGCAAGGATGTCTACGCACGGATATACGAACCAGAAAAGGGCAAAGGGAATAAGGCTGCTGTTCTGTTTGTGCATGGGGCCGGTTACCTGCAAAACGCGCACAACTATTGGAGCAATTATTACCGTGAATACATGTTTCATAATCTATTGGTCGACAACGGTTACACGGTGCTTGACATGGATTACCGCGCAAGCGAAGGATATGGACGTGATTACCGAACTGCTATTTACCGTCACATGGGTGGTCGAGACCTACAGGACCATATCGATGGGAAAAAATTGCTTGTGAACACCTATGGAATTGATTCGAACCGTGTTGGCATCTACGGTGGATCCTATGGTGGCTTCATCACGCTTATGGCCATGCTTACCACACCTGGCGAATTTGCTTGTGGCGCAGCCTTGCGATCTGTCACTGATTGGGCGCATTACAACCATGAATACACCAGCAACATTTTAAATTATCCCGACACAGACCCCGAGGCGTACCGTAAAAGTTCTCCCATCTATTATGCCCAAAATCTGATTGGTAGATTACTCATGTTGCATGGAATGGTGGACGACAATGTTCAGTTTCAAGACGTGGTGCGCCTTAGTCAACGATTTATTGAACTGGGAAAAACAAATTGGGACCTTGCCGTGTTTCCAATAGAGTCACATGGATTTAAAGAAGCCTATTCATGGACAGATGAATACCGCAGAATCTATGAACTCTTCTACAACGAACTTATTCTTCAGCGAAAATGATAACAATCAGAGAACTTAAAGGAAAAGAAGAAATGCTTGCTCAATTGGAGGTGATGCAAGAATTGTATCCAAGCCTCTCAATAGAAACATACGCTAACTTACTCGATGGCATGCTGCCAAACAACGCATATGGACAAGTGGCTGCCTTTCAGGATGAGCAATGCGTTGGAATTGCGGGATTTTGGATTGGCACAAAAATCTGGTGTGGGAAGTATTTAGAGGTCGACAATTCTGTCGTCTCTGAGAAATTTCGATCGCAAGGAGCGGGGAAATTGCTCTTCGATTATTTAGCCAACAAAGCGCAAATAGAAGGTTGCAACATCATGGCATTGGATTCTTACACCAGCAACTTCAAGGCACACAAATTCTTTTACAACGAAGGATTCGGTCCAAAGGGCTTCCACTTTATTCGCATTTTGGACGAAAATGGAGTTCGATAAGTCAATTTCTCAATTGCTTAAAAGCAATCTTCACGTAAATTAAATTACATTCGTACACGCCAATTTTAATTATGAGAAACTACATCTTTTTCCTACTTGCATCTCTGTCTTTTGCATCATTTGCTCAAGATGAAAACCACCTTTACTGCTCTAAGCGCGATCGATTTTCAAACCATCAACTCAAAAGTGCCAGTTTGTCTGTCGCTCAAATTGCTGAATCAGAGCGATACAACGTACATTTTTATGCGCTTGATGTAAAAATGAACCATCAGAACACGGCTCTAGAGGGAACAGTAGAAATTCACGCAACAGCCAATGAAGCCTTGGATTCAGCCTTGTTTGAATTGTTCCAATCGTTTACAATCAATCAGATTAGAGTAAACGGAATCCCATCTGCTTATTCTCGCGTACTTTCTGCCATTAAGGTGAATGTAAGCGCAGCAGCAGGAGCGAGTTTCGTAATAAAAATCGATTACATCGGAACACCACCAACTGCTCAAAGCAATCCTTTGGGGGGCGCTGGCATGACCAATGATTTTTCTCCTTCATGGGGAAATCAAGTGACATGGTCTTTGTCTGAGCCATTTTCTGCTTACGAGTGGTGGCCGTGCAAACAATCCTTAAGCGACAAAGCCGATAGCTGTTCCGTAAAAATCACCGTTCCAAATGTGTGCAAGGCAGGATCAAATGGAATACTTGAAAATGTGGTGCCACTAGGGAACGGAACAACGCGTTACGAATGGAAACACCGCCATCCAATCGACTATTACCTTATTTCGGTGGCTGTTGCCAAATATGTTGAATACAATGTGTATGCGAATCCAGTAGGATCTACCGGTCCTG
>JBILBT010000366.1:0-2647 GCA_044353545.1 Crocinitomicaceae bacterium
TGTTTGTTTCAGGATCAATGGAGGATATGCGTTCAATCTCATCTCCCCAAAACTCAATCCTCAAGGCATAGTCTGCATAGGCCAAATAAATGTCGACCGTATCGCCTTTTACACGGAACATTCCTCGCTTAAATTCTATATTAGCTCGTGAATAAAGGTTTTCGACCAAACGAAATAGAAATTTATTGCGGGAAATGGTTTGACCAACAGCGAGTGAAATGATGCTATTGGCAAATTCATTCGGATTTCCAATCCCGTAGATACATGAAACGGAAGCCACAACCAAAACATCTTGTCGTCCAGAAAGGAGGGTAGAAGTCGCTGAAAGCCTCAACTTTTCAATTTCATCATTGATTTGAAGATCTTTCTCAATATAGGTATTGGTGACAGGAAGGTAGGCCTCTGGCTGATAGTAATCGTAGTAGGAAACAAAATATTCTACCGCATTATTCGGAAAAAACTGTTTGAATTCCCCATACAGCTGGGCAGCGAGTGTTTTATTGTGCGACAGTACAAGGGTAGGGCGATTGATTTCCTTTACGACGTTCGCTACCGTAAACGTTTTCCCACTTCCTGTAACGCCCAACAAGACCTGGTCGCGCACATCCGCACGCAGTCCAGCGATCAACTGACGAATTGCTTCGGGTTGATCACCTGTAGGTAGAAATTCTGAAACAAGCTGGAAGTCCATTCGGAAATTTTGTTCAACAAATTTAATGATAATCCCGTTCTGTAAGGGCCAATTGGTATCTTTGTAGTTAACGAATGAAACTATGATTGTTTGGGGATTTTTTCTGTTGCTTGTATTTTCGCTCTTGGCCTTAGACCTTGGGGTGTTTCATAAAAAGGATAAAGTTGTCACAGTCAAAGAATCTTTAATATGGACAGCCATTTGGGTGGCTGTTGCCTTGTTGTTCGGTGGTGTCATTTATTACATCTACGATGTCAACTTTATGGGCATAAACATCCACAATACGCTCCCTCAAAACGCAATCATTGATTTCTATACGGGGTATCTCATTGAAGAATCCTTGAGTTTGGACAATATCTTCGTGATGGCCTTGATTTTTTCTTTCTTTAAAATTGAGGGAATTTACCAACACAAAATATTGTTTTGGGGAATTATCGGCGCCGTGTTTTTCCGGATGCTTATGATTGTTTTAGGAACTGCATTTGTGGAAGCATTTGAATGGGCAACCTACATCTTTGGAGCAATCTTGATTTTCTCTGCGTTCAAGATGATCAAAGGAGGTGAGGAGGATGAAGATTTTGACAAAACCCTGGGCGTACGCTTGCTGCAGAAAATTTATCCAATTGACTGGAAAGACCGCAGCGGAAATTACTTCATTTCTCAAAATGGCAAAAAAGTAGCCACCGGATTGCTAGCTGCACTTGTGGTCATTGAGTTTTCCGACATTCTCTTTGCGGTGGATTCCATCCCAGCGATTTTCTCAATTACAACGGATCCTTTCATTGTCTTCACCTCAAATATTTTCGCGATTCTTGGCTTACGTAGTCTCTATTTCTTCTTGGCAGGAATGCTCGACAAGTTTGAATACATGAAGTATTCTCTTGTTGGGGTGTTGATGTTTGTTGGGGTGAAAATGTTGATTGTCCATTACTTTGAAATCCCTGCATTGCTCTCATTGGGAGTTATTGTTTTCTTACTGGCTGCTGGTGTGGTTTTCTCCATGCTGCACAAGGATAAACCTGCTCAATCATAAGGTAGGTAATGAATGCCATTTGGGTTTGATGCTGCCTTGTCGACATCAGACCAATTTTGTTTCTGTCCAAAAAACTCTACACTACCATCATCGTAAATCAACCATTGAAAACCTGAGTCGAAAAATGAGTAGCTCACTACAAAGGCGCATGCATTGTAGCGGGCAATACTGAAGAGATTGCGATGCGTTAGTTTATTGTAGTCAATTTGCTCATGTCGTTCGGGCATTTCAACCGAGGCCCAACCTTGTTGTATGTACCATTGGAAATAGTGACTGTATGAGGAATAGGGGTAGAAATTGCCGTCGTCGTAAGTGAACGTGTAGCTATCGTTGCTCGTTTTCATTGCTTTGGGCCATTCCCAATTCAACTTTTTAAATACATCAAGCAATTGTTTCACATAAGGATTGACAGTATCACCGCGATCAGCACCTTTGAAGATGTTTATGGGTAAATTGAATTGGATTTTGTCTCCTGTAGCTCCTGAATAATTAAATTCCAATGGGGCAGAGGACTCCCAATTTTTATCAAACCAAACGATGCGTTCAACGAGTGTGTCAATTGCTTTTTTTGAATAGAATGCTGGCATTTTAGGATTAAACGATTGTTTGTTCAGCTGTGTGTAGATCATCTTTCTATATCGAGCACCTAGTTCTGCGGTCCAATTGATGGCTTTGTTGGTTACGTTGTTCACGCGTTCTGTGTAATTGTAGTCGAGACAGCCCATAGTGTAGCGTTGACGAAAAACAACTTTTCCATTGACGAACGATTCACAAATGCCATGGCGTAAATTGTCCTTGTAATGAAAGGAATGGATTATGTTTCCTGAAGTATCTCGCAAAATGTAGGCTCCTTCAGTGCCTCCTTTGTCTGAATTGATTTCTTTTATCGCGACGCCATTGGATGCGTAGTCGATTTCTTTCCG
>JBILBT010000367.1:0-2641 GCA_044353545.1 Crocinitomicaceae bacterium
ACGGTTGCAGATGGAGAGACGATTGATTTATTTACTAATTTTTAAGCAGCTGACAAATGAGTCTTAAAAAATTCAAGCCTATTACTCCAGGGCAAAGACACAAGGTCATCAGCGACTATTCAGAGTTAACAGCAAGCTCTCCAGAAAAGAGTTTGGTTTCTAGCATGAAGAAGTCAGGTGGTCGAAACAATGATGGTCGTATGACCATGCGTTACCTCGGTGGCGGACACAAACAAAGGTACCGTATCATCGATTTTAAACGCGATAAGCACGAAATCCCGTCTACGGTAAAGTCAATTGAGTACGATCCAAATCGTACTGCTCACATTGCTTTGTTGTTCTATGCGGATGGAGAGAAACGCTACATCATCGCGCCAAGCGGATTGAAAGTGGGAGATACTGTTGTATCTGGAAAAAATGCGACTCCTAATGTTGGAAATGCACTTTTCTTGAGCGACGTTCCACTAGGTACTGTGATTCACAATATCGAATTGAAGCCAGGAAGAGGTGGTGCTATTGCACGTGGTGCAGGAACTTACGCTCAATTGAATGCACGTGACGGTCGCTATGCGATCATCAAAATGCCTTCAGGTGAAACGCGTATGATCTTGACGACATGCCTCGCTACGATCGGTTCGGTGTCGAACGCTGAACACAACTTGGTAGTTTCTGGAAAAGCAGGACGCTCACGATGGTTGGGTCGCCGTCCACGTGTACGTGGTGTGGTTATGAACCCAGTCGATCACCCAATGGGTGGTGGTGAGGGCCGTAATTCCGGTGGACACCCACGCTCACGTAATGGTGTACCTGCTAAAGGTTACAAGACACGTGACAAGAAGAAATATTCAGATAAGTTCATCATCGAAAGAAGAAAAAAATAATAAGATATGAGTCGATCGTTGAAAAAACCACCGTTTGTACATTACAAACTAATGAAACGAGTGGATGATGCACAGGCCTCTAGCAGCAAAGCAGTTATCAAAACTTGGTCTCGCGCATCTACAATTACGCCTGACTTTGTGGGACTGACTTTTGCGGTACACAATGGCAATAAGTTTATTCCTGTATTCGTGTCAGAAAACATGGTAGGTCACAAGTTGGGAGAGTTTTCTCCAACGCGTAACTTCCGTGGTCACGGAGGGAATAAAAAAGATAAAAAAAGATAATTTAATAGCAAAGTAATGGGTGCTAGAAAGAGAGAAAGAGCAGATTTGATCAAAGAGATGAACAAGACGAATGCATTTGCACGTCTGAATGATTCTCCGATCGCTCCAAGAAAGATGAGATTAGTTGCAGATCTTGTAAGGGGAGTAGAAGTAAATAAGGCTCTGAACATATTGCAACATAATGCAAAGAATGCGTCAACAAGTCTCGCTAAATTGTTGCGTTCTGCCATCGCGAACTGGGAACAGAAAAACGAAGGTAAGAGCATCGAGGAAGAGAAATTGGTCGTGAAGTCTATCGAAGTGGGTGGCGGAAGTATGCTGAAAAGAATTCAAGCAGCTCCACAAGGCCGTGCACACAGAATTAGAAAAAGATCGAATCACGTGACCATAGTTGTTGATGGTTCTAAATAAGGTATAGAAATGGGACAAAAAACAAATCCAATAGGAAACAGACTCGGGTTCATTTTCGGATGGGAATCGAACTGGTTTGACAAAGGCAGCTACAGAGACAAGATTGTTGAAGATGATCAAATCCGTAAATATTTGAACGCTAGATTGTCACGCGCGAGCATCTCAAAAATTATTATTGAGCGTACCCTTAAACTGGTTACTGTAACAATCAACACGGCACGTCCGGGTGTGATCATCGGTAAAGGTGGACAAGAGGTAGATAAGCTGAAAGAAGAATTAAAAAAACTTACGAAGAAAGAGATTCAAATCAACATCTTCGAAGTAAAGCGTCCAGAGTTGGATGCACGCTTAGTGTCAGACGGGATTGCTCGTCAGCTTGAGGCGCGTATCTCATTCAGACGTGCAATTAAAATGGCGATTGCGAGCACAATGCGCATGGGAGCTGAAGGAATCAAAGTAAAGATTTCCGGACGTTTGAATGGTGCAGAAATGGCTCGTACAGAGATGTACAAGGATGGACGTACTCCGTTACATACGTTCAGAGCTGACATCGATTATGCGATTTCCGAAGCGCATACTACTTACGGCCGCATTGGTATCAAGGTGTGGATTTGTAAGGGAGAAGTTTACGGTAAACGTGACTTGTCGCCAAATGTCGGAATGTCTGCTTCTGCGGCTAAACCAGGTGTTGGTCCTTCGGGAGCACGCAAACCTATGGCTGCAAAGAGAAAGAAAAAGTAAGAAGGACAGTAAAATTTGTAGAAGATGTTACAGCCAAAAAGAACCAAATTTAGAAGAGTTCAAAAAGGAAGAAACAGAGGTGAAGCTCAAAGAGGCAGCACCATTGCTTTCGGATCTTTTGGTCTCAAAACATTGGAGCCAGGATGGATCACATCACGCCAGATTGAAGCTTCTCGTATCGCCGTAACCCGATACATGAAGCGTGAAGGTAAAGTGTGGATCCGAATCTTCCCAGACAAACCGGTAACCTCAAAGCCGGCTGAAGTCAGAATGGGGAAAGGTAAAGGGGCTCCAAGTCACTGGGTAGCAGTAGTAAAACCAGG
>JBILBT010000121.1:0-8547 GCA_044353545.1 Crocinitomicaceae bacterium
ACACGCACCTTTTCGACAATTCCAGCAGCAATCTCAGCGGCATTTGGAGTAAAGTGTATGTCGGCGACAAGAGGTGCTGAATACCCCCTATCGTTTAATTCCTTTTTAATCAACCTTAAATTCTCTGCGTCATTCTTACTTGGTGCAGTTAAGCGCACCAACTCGCAACCAGCATCAATCATTCGGATGGATTGCTCCACAGATCCAGCTGTGTCCATGGTGTCTGTTGTAGTCATGGATTGAACACGAATTGGAGCATCACCGCCTAAACTTATGTTTCCAACGGGAACTTCCAGTGTGTGAAGTCGTCTCCGAGTCAACAAATCAAGGCAATAGGGCAAAGAGTTTTCAGTGGAAATGGACATGGGTAAACGCTTATTTTCAAGTTTAACAAAACTAAGGAGAATATTGTTTAATTGTAGCGTGTAACGCATTGTTAGGTTTCACTCATTGATTGTCGTATCTTTGCACCTCACTTAAACCAATCTGCATGGACATTTCAAGTGTTAAATTTGCATCAGGACACAACGACGAGTTTTACAAAACTCTAAAAAAGAGAGTCAACGAATACTTTAAAAAAGAGAATATTTCGCGTCACGCAAATTTTCAAATGGTATTTAAAACCATTGCTATGTTGGCAATTTATTTCACGCCATTTGTATTGATGATGACCGTTGTAGAGAGCTATTGGTTGATTATGTTGCTTTGGGTAATCATGGGTTTTGGTATGGCTGGAATTGGTCTTTCTGTGATGCATGATGCCAATCATGGTGCATATTCAAGTAAGGAGTGGGTAAATAAACTTGTAGGCAATGTGATGATTTTCTTGGGGGGAAGTGATGTAAACTGGAGAATCCAACACAACATCTTACACCATACCTACACAAACGTTACGGGAATGGATGAAGACCTAAACCCAGGCCCAGTATTGCGCTTTTCTCCGCATGAAAAACGCAGAAAATTTCATAAGTTTCAGCATATTTACGCGTGGTTCTTTTATGGCCTGATGACATTACTTTGGTTCGTGTCGAAAGATTACAACCAGGCAGTGCGTTACAAGAAAATGGGGTTAATTGGTACACAGAAAATAACTTTTGCGAAGCATTTAGCAGTTTTGATCGTAAATAAAGTGGTGTATGCCGCAGTCTTTATCGCGTTGCCAATTTATTTTGTGCCTGCACCATGGTGGTTTGTTATTCTTGGGTTCTTAGCAAGTCACTTTGTGGCTGGATTAACGCTTGCAAGTATCTTCCAACCTGCGCATGTTGTTCCTGTTTCGGAATATCCAATGCCGGATGAGTCTGGTAACATTCAAGCGGACTGGGCGGTAAATCAATTGTACAATACGGCAAACTTCGCTCCTGGAGCGCGTTTGTTCTCATGGTATGTTGGCGGATTAAATTACCAAGTAGAACACCATTTGTTTCCAAACATTTGTCACGTTCATTACCGCAAGCTTTCAAAGATTGTAAGCGAGACCGCTGCAGAATACCAGCTTCCTTACCATTCTTACAAGACATTTGTTTCGGCATTGAGTGAACACACGAAAATGTTGTACCGTTTGGGCCGCTACGACAACGCACCAGCTATTCATTAAGTCAAATGAACCTTGAGTCATACAGAGTATATTGTTTGGCGAAAAAAGGAGTAACGGAGCATTTCCCTTTTGACCAAAAGACCTTGGTTTTTAAAGTGTGCAACAAAATGTTCGCTTTAGCCGATGTAGATGATTTTACAGGCGTAAATCTAAAAGCAAATCCAGATTATGCCGTCGAACTGAGAGAGTCTTACGCGGGAATTCAACCAGGCTGGCACATGAGTAAAACACATTGGAATACAGTGTCTGTCAATAGCGATGTTCCCGATGCTTTGTTTTATAATCTCATTGATCATTCCTATCAATGTATCATCGAATCACTGTCTAAAAAAGCGCGGCTTGAGTTTGAGATGGGATAAATATTTATGGGCTGTTCGTTTGGCAAAAACGAGATCCCATGCCGTTGAATTGATTTCAAAAGGCCGAGTCCAAGTAAATGGAGCTAATGTTAAACCATCGCGTGAACCCAAGGTGGGAGATGTTCTGTCCATTTCCCATAACACAGCCTCGTTTACCTATTCCGTTGTCCAGCTTTTGGAAAAGCGTGTGGGTCCAAAATTAGTTGCAGATTATCTTTTGGATACAACCACGGATGAAGAACGCGAAAAGTTGCGTCAATACCAATCGGCTCAAAATGCCTATAGACAATTCGGAACAGGCAAGCCTTCTAAGAAAGATCGCCGAGATCTAGATGATTTTATGACCGACTGGGAAGAATAAACCACCCCTGCTGTAACTTTTTGGCAGAATCAGGGTCTAACCCTACAAAAGCGCAAAAAAGCGCTTAAATCAAATAAAAACAAGAGTATGAAAAAGACGGCGATAGTGCTTTGTATGGTTTCACTTCATGCATTTGCACAAAAGGAGGAGACAAAGCGGGATACCACACGCATGAACATGGGCAATGTAGAAATTATTCTCATCGACCATTCTGATGAAAATGTAGGAAAATTGGACACCATTGATGCAGCGCCAGGAGATTCAAAAGAAGATAAAGCCTTTGAGGCGCATTGGGCGGGGTTGGACATGGGTTTTATGGTGTTGATGAACGATCAATTCAATCAAGATTTTGGCACGAGTGATTATTTGAAAAATGACATCGGCCGATCTATGGTATGGAACTTAAATGTTTTTGAGCATAAATTTCCTATAGCAAAAGAATACTTAGGAATTACAACTGGATTGGGCTTTAGCTTTACGCAAGTGGCATTCCGAAATAATTATGTGGCTACGGTTGAATTTAATAATGAGGGTGGAGGCGATCTTGTCGCTTATCAAGACACGTTGATTAACTACACAAAAAACAAATTGAAAGCCACGTATTTGACTGTTCCTTTATTGCTAGAATTCAACAGCAATGCGGATGCAGACAAGTCATTTTATGTGGCTGCCGGAGTAGTGGGAGGTGTGAAAATCGCCTCACGCTATAAACGAGCATATGATGATGGAAAAAGTGTGGTGTCGGTGCAGAAAGGTCAGTTTGGTTTGCAAACGTTTAGATTAGATGGCACTGTTCGCATTGGATATGGAGACTGGGGCGCTTTTGCAAGTTATGGTTTGCTCCCATTGTTCTACACAACAAATAACCCACAAGCAAATCCATTGATCTTTGGATTGACATTGAACTTTTAAACGAGAGTCAGCTTTAATCATAATTTAAGGCGGTCAATTTGGCCGTCTTTTTTTGTGTCTAGTAAGGACCTCTAATGCAATTTAATTCTCGTTATTTTTTCTTGAATAGTTTGATGTTGATTGTGAAGAAAAACAGAGTGGAGTTTTCGCGCTCTCGCTAGTTATCCCGATACTTCGGGACTTCACTTTTAGCCCTGAGTTCATCGAAGGGTCACTCTGTTTTAGTGGGCCAAAGGTCTGAAATATCGAACTTTTGTTCTGATTTGAAGGGCTTTTTGGAGTGGAAAGATTCCCCTTTTATAAATCAAAAAGAAAGAGAAGCAGAAAGAGAATGAAGAAAAACAAAAACGAGACTGCGAAGCATCAACGAAGTTAATGACGCTTTCGCTCTCATTCTCGTTTTTGTTTTAGTTGGGGAACCTGATGGAAATAGGTTACACAAAAAAAGGGGCGACCATCACTGGTCGCCCCTTTCCTTATCCAATCAATGGATTATCTTTTTACAACATTGAATTGTGATGTTTTACCATCCTCAAGAACAACATTGAACACATATACACCAGCTTCAAGAGAAGCGATATTGATTTGTGCTTTTCCGTTTACAAGGTTGATTGCGTTAGAGAACGCTACTTTACCTGCAACATCAGTTACAGTAAGTGAAGCAGTTCCTTCAGCTTTCATAGAAACAGTAACTACATCTGTTGCAGGGTTAGGGTAAGCAACACCTTCCAATGTGTTTTCTTCAATTCCGATAGAATTTACATCGAATACATTCACCGCCATTGCAGAGATGGCATCAGCACCAAATCCAGAAGCGAACCATGCAGCATCACTTTCGTTTGGAGAGATTGGTTGCAAGTAGTATGCTTCGTTCCATGTGTAGTTTGTTTTCGTGTCGTGACCAAGGTAGATGCTCAAGTTTACTGTTTGAGCACAAGCCAAGTAACGCACACCATCTTCAAGAACTACAGGAGCATCGAATGCACCATAAACCGTTTCACTTTGAAGATCTCCAGGGAAGTAGTAGAATCCAGAACCTACTGAAGTCAACGCTGTAAATGCAAGCGCAGCATCGTTCAAGTCAACAAATGGATCGTCCCAACGGTACAAGTACAACGCGATTTCTTCACCTGTAAGCAAAACACCCGAAGTTGCAGCTGTAGATGCAGAGAAGTAAACACCATTTACACCAATACGGCTAGCGTTAGGATCGCTGATCATCATACATGTAGAGAATGTTTGGTTGTTTGTAGATGGACGGTATCCGTTATTTGATACTGGGTGATTTGTCGTTTCATCAAGCAAGGCATAAGAAAGAATGGAGTCAGATACGGTGAAGTCAGAACTTACAGCGTTATCTGCAGCATAGTCATCAGCACCAGACAAAGATAAAGTGTAAGATACAGTGTATCGTCCATCAGCGTAAGTTGGCAATGAGAAATCAGGGAAGGAGTATGCGCCACCAGGGAATACATCTACCGTGTCACCTGATTGCATTGGAGACGTGATTGTTACTGTGTTGTTGTAAACAGTAGCTCCTGATGGATCAGTTACTTTCGCGTTCACCGTAACGTTTGATTGTGCAACTGAACCCCAGTTTACCACCTCAGTACCAATAGCAAAGCTATATTCGGTATTGTCTTGAGCCAATAGTGAATTGACACCAGAATATTTAGAGATCAAAGAAGTTCCAGATGAAATACCACCATCGTTTGCATACAAACCAGCTTTGTTCCCGATAAACACAGTAACTGGTCCGTTAGCCATTTCGTCAATCATGGTCTGTCCATCTGTGCTTGTAACCATTACGCAAGGGATAGTTACACTTGCTCCAGAAGCACCAGCTCCCATTGCAATTACCTCAGGGTCGCGGTTCACAACGATAACACCGATTGCTCCAGCGTTTTGAGCTTCCAATGCTTTCAAACCGAATTCACATGTGTTACGACGAATAACGCAAATTTTTCCAGCATAAGCGTTTGGCAATGATGGGTTACATCCTTCTTCAGAAAGGTTGTTACCGTACGTTGCATTTGTTCCAGGAGTACCGTCATTTACCATGATCAATTCACCAGTGATGAAAGTTCCAGGTATTAAAAAGTCTGGTGTTCCCCAACCGTCTGCGGGTCCCGACCATGTGAAATCGTAGTTGCCTGCGATGTTTGCTGGTGATTCCACCGAGCAAATAACCTGCGCTTGAGACAGCAACGCCGACCCGACAACAGCAATTGTTAGTAATAATTTTTTCATACGAGTTTTATATTAGTTTGCACGAATGTAAAACAAAATAATAAAAGTTCGGTACGAACACGACGATTTTCGAGCGTTTGAAAGCAATAATCATAAAAAAAGTCCACCATAGGGCGGACTTTTTCAAAATGATCAGTGTTGTATTTTAGTCTTCAGTGACGATGGCTTTGAGGTATTCACGGTTCATGCGCGCGATGTTTTCAATCGAAATTCCTTTCGGACATTCAACCTCACAAGCGCCTGTATTCGTGCAATTCCCGAATCCTTCTTCGTCCATTTGGCGAACCATGTTCAATACGCGTTGCTGCGCTTCAACCTTTCCTTGTGGTAAAAGTGCATATTGCGATACCTTTGCTCCAACAAACAACATGGCGGATCCGTTTTTACAAGATGCCACACACGCCCCACAACCGATACACGCCGCCGCTTCAAAGGCTTTGTCTGCATCTGCTTTTGGAATCGGTGTAGCATTCGCGTCAATGGTTCTTCCAGAGGTATTCACCGATACAAAGCCCCCAGCTTGTTGTATGCGGTCAAATGCACTGCGGTCAACCACCAAGTCTTTAATCACAGGGAAGGCGCGAGATCTCCACGGCTCAACATAAATCGTTTCACCGTCTTTGAAGGTACGCATGTGCAATTGACAGGTGGTTACACCTCTGTCTGGTCCGTGCGCACGACCGTTGATGTACAAGGAACAACTTCCACAAATACCTTCGCGACAATCGTGGTCAAATGCGACCGGATTCTTGCGTTCGTTAATGAGTTGTTCATTCAATTGGTCCAACATTTCTAAGAATGAACTGTCTGTTGAAACATTGTTCAAGCCGTATGTTTCCAAAGCACCCTTGGTTGTACCGTTTTTCTGACGCCAGATCTTAAGGGTAATATTGATGAATTTTGATGCCATGTCTTTTTAAGTTACTAGTTACAAGTGACTAGTTACGAATTGTGAGTCAATGGGTAACTCGTAATTCGTAACTTGTAATTATTTATAGTTTCGCGCTGCGATTTTAATGAATTCGTAATTCAATGCTTCTTTGTGAAGTTCTTCCTGGCGAATGTCATCACCCTTATATTCCCAGGCGCTAACAAATTTAAAGTTCTCGTCGTCACGAAGGGTTTCACCCTCTGCATCTTGGTATTCTTCACGGAAGTGACCACCACATGATTCGTTGCGTTGAAGGCCATCTTGTGCCATCAATTGACCAAGCTCGATCAAGTCTGCCACACGCATAGCCTTTTCCAATTCTGGATTCAACTCTTCAGCACTTCCTGGTACGAATACATCTTTACGGAATTCCGTACGAAGGGCTTCAATCTCAGCAATTGCCTCTGTAAGGCTTTGTTCACTTCTGCCCATTCCGACTTTATTCCACATAATGAGACCGAGTCGTTTGTGGAAGGAGTCCACGGATTTCGTTCCATTGTTATTTATGAAGGCATTGATTTGATCGCGTACATTCTTTTCGGCCTCGTCAAATTCTGCAGATTCGGTTGAAATTTTCCCGGTACGGATTTCATCCGCCAAATAATTAGAAACTGTGTAAGGCAACACGAAGTATCCGTCCGCCAAACCCTGCATCAATGCCGAAGCACCGAGTCTATTCGCTCCGTGATCTGAAAAGTTTGCTTCACCGGCCACAAAACAACCAGGTATGGTGCTTTGTAAATTGTAGTCTACCCAAACGCCACCCATGGTGTAGTGAACGGCAGGATAAATTTTCATTGGTGTTTCGTACGGATTTTCATCGGTGATTTTTTCGTACATCTGGAAAAGGTTTCCGTATTTCTCTTCCACCCATTTTTTACCAAGTTCAAGAATTTTTGCATCGCTAGGCGCGTGATCTCCTTGCGCAAAAGCAGCCTGCTTGCCTTTAGAATGAATTTCTGAAGAGAAGTCAAGATAAACACCCTCGTTTGTGTCATTTGCCTCAATTCCGTATCCAGCATCGCAACGTTCTTTCGCTGCTCTTGATGCCACGTCACGTGGAACAAGGTTTCCAAACGCAGGATACCTTCTTTCTAGGAAATAATCGCGGTCGTCTTCTGCAATTTGGGTAGGCTTCATTTTTCCAGCGCGAATTGCTTCAGCGTCTTCTTTCTTTTTAGGCACCCAAATACGTCCGGAGTTTCTTAACGACTCAGACATCAAGGTTAGTTTCGATTGATTTGTTCCGTGAACTGGAATGCATGTCGGGTGAATTTGTACGAAGCAAGGATTAGCGAATAAGGCTCCACGCTTGTGTGTTTTCCATGCCGCAGTGACATTGCTTCCCATTGCGTTAGTTGAAAGGAAATATACGTTTCCATATCCGCCTGATGCAATGATTACTGCATGTGCAGAGTGACGTTCGATTTCTCCGGTAACAAGGTTGCGCGCAATGATCCCACGTGCCTTGCCATCTACTTTTACCAAGTCGAGCATTTCGTGGCGGTTGTACATCTTTACATGTCCAACACCGATTTGACGAGAAAGTGCTGAATATGCACCCAACAACAACTGTTGTCCAGTTTGACCAGCTGCGTAGAAAGTACGTTGAACTTGTGTTCCACCGAATGAACGGTTATCCAACAAACCACCGTACTCACGTGCAAAAGGAACGCCTTGAGCGACACATTGGTCGATGATGTTTCCAGAAACCTCCGCCAAACGGTGAACATTTGCTTCACGTGCTCGGTAGTCACCCCCTTTGATGGTATCGTAGAACAGGCGGTAAACAGAGTCACCGTCGTTTTGGTAATTTTTTGCTGCATTGATTCCCCCTTGTGCGGCAATAGAGTGCGCACGACGCGGTGAATCTTGGAAACAAAATGCTTTCACATTGTATCCCATTTCACCGAGAGAAGCCGCGGCAGAAGCGCCGGCAAGTCCAGTACCTACAACGATGATATCAATCTTCGGACGGTTGTTTGGTGCAACGAGCTTTAAGTGGTCTTTGTGGTCGGTCCATTTATCTGAAATGTTACCAGCCGGTATTTTTGCATCTAGCTTAGACATACGGTATCAGCTTATTTATTGATGAAAAGAATGATAGGAATAATGGCAAACAACAAAGGCACGATGA
>JBILBT010000122.1:0-8543 GCA_044353545.1 Crocinitomicaceae bacterium
GAAGGTGCTTGTCCGCCAAACGGCTGCGCAAGTTCACGTAATTCTCTTCCATAAGAATTGACTCCAGTGACTCAATCTGAGTCTGTTCACTTTCATTGTACACCAAGTGCTTTTCGGAAATTTGGGTTGGAAGAATGCGTTCATTTTTCTTCTCTGAATCTATTTTCAGGGTAAATCCTACGGTTTCCAGTATTTCCGCCGCTTTGCTTGTGAGGCCCAAGGAAATTGTGTCCAGGAATCCTTTTTGTTGACTAACCAAGTCCAACTGAATAAGTGGGTTTTTTTTGCTGAAAATGCTCTGTTTAAAACAAACTTGGTCTTGAAGAGAACCGAATACCAAGGCCGCATTATCCAATTCCAAAACTTCATTCGAACTCAATAACTTCCAGACAATACAACTGAAAATAATTTCCTCTGCAACGGGTAAATGTAATGTGTTTAGTACGGAAGTATAAGGAATGTTACTGCATGACATTTTAAAATCTGTATAGCGTTTCATATACTCATGGTGCACCATTTTAGTCGACATTGCATGCTCTGTTAAATCATAAATCCCTTCCAGAACATCCAAAGAACTTTTATAGGTCTTTTTAGTTTTCAGTATTTGAGTTTTATCCGCAATGGCTTTAGCAACCTCCGGAGCAAGCGTGTATCTGCAGTTAATCGCATTGGCAGTTGTGTAGCGTGGGTCGTGGTTGTTGACGAGTAGGCCTTTGTCCACTAATGAATTCAGTACAGGCTGAAACTCTAACATATGTAGAGCTTGAAGCATAAAAAATTCCTGAAAATCTTGAAAACTTGTTGTGTTCCCATCAAAATGTCTGTCCACCGCATAAATGAGTACATACACCTCTTGCTCTTCAGCACCAAAGAACTTTTTGAGAAGGTTCATAGGTCGTTTCGGACAGCTCCCTGACATTTCTGGGTGCAATCCTTGAGGCGCAAATTCAAATACGCTGTAAATGCTTGTTGTTAGGTTGCTCAAATTCATTTTTTTCATGGATGCAGGTTTAAAAGGTTAGTGGAGGAATTCGAATCAAGTACGACCATGACGAAGAAATGCAACATGACATAACAGATATCTCTCAAAGATTTTTTCCTGATCCCTGCATTTCTAAAAGATAAAATTGTTCGGGTCTAAGCAATTTAAATGAATCAATAAAAAAGTATGTTTCATCTGTTATCTTTTAAAGGTCGAATCGTAAAGAAACCCTCTGTGTGTCTAATCTTAAATTTTATGGGTATGAAAAAGAAGAGTGAAGTGGTGTCGTTTACAAAAGTTGCTTTGGAGTATGGTTGGTTGGGGAATATGTTTCGAAGTCCAATAAGTGAAGGGGGTAAAATTTGGCTTACGAGTGAAGCCTTGTTTCAAAGTAAGCGGTTTAATGATCCAGTGATTAAAGAAGTGATTCGGAATGAAAAGAGTCCGATGGGGGCAAAAATGAAGGCCAAGAAGAATAAAGGTCACATGGTAGTTATTCCCATGAGTGATGTGGATGTGGAGATTATGAGAGGTATAGTGAAGATGAAGTTTGATCAGAATCCTGTTCTTAAGTCAAGATTGAAAGGGTTGAAGGGGAAGGTAATTGTGGAGAATATTGGAAATAGAAAGGGGGAGAGGCACTTGTTTTGGGGTGCGAGGTTGGTGAATGAGGAATGGGAAGGTCATAATACAATGGGAAGAATTTTAATGGATCTTAGGGATGAATATTTGGAGTGAAGAATTAAAAATGAAGAATTAAAAGTGAAGAATCATTGTTGTCCGACTCAATCCATTTTCATGTTTTATCCAATCAGTTTAACTTTGATTTACTGACCCCATCGGGGTCAAACAGTTTAAATACTAAATGACCAAATCACGTAAAATAAAAACCACCCCATTACTTTAAAATCACTTCTTAAAATCAATGATTTCAATAGTTTTAAGAAGTGCAGTAAATTCTTATCGGACAACAATAATTAAGAATTAAAAATGAAGAATTAAACCTACTCCGCTCATAGAGCTTCGAAGGTTAAAGATAAAGAATTAAAAATTAAAAAATGAATCGTATGAAGATAGAAGAGTTGTTGAAAATAGTCGAGGATCAACTAAAAGTGAAAGGTTCTTTGGGATTAAAAATGGAGTATTTGTGTTCGGTAGATGCCGGGTTTAGTGAGCTTTTGTTCGGACAGTTTAATAAAATCACTTCCTATGGCAGCTATGCAAGTAAAATGTATGTGCTGTCATTCGAGCCGGATCTTAAAGGATTGAAAAAAGCAATTACAACTTTAGATAAAAAGACTCAAACCGATCATCGAACGAAACAAGGTGTTGTCCAAAATCCACCCCTTGAAATGATAGATCGCATAACGCGCTTATCGAGCTATGTTGAGCTAATGAAGGAATTGTTTTCTGAGAAGTTTCTATCCGAACAAAATCTTTCCGCATCGTCCTTGTCTGCGCAATTGGAAAATCTCAATGACAATTTCCAAGCTCAAACTGAATCCCCATTGGGTGTATTTCGCCTAGTTGAAGAAAGAGATAGCAAACACGTTGGTGTAGTGATTTCACCAATGGACCTGAGTATTAAAGTAGCGTTCACTACTTCAGAAAAAAGTAATTTTCAAAACATTCTAAGCTCTTTTTATGAAGATAAATTTGAAAGCTTTAAATTCCATGAACTATCCGAGAAACACCATCTACAATTTATGGAAAAACTCGGATTCGATAAGTATCCCATGGCCTTCAATAACCTCCAAGTGTTCAAAATTCTTTTTGAATGTTTCAATGTAGAAGGACTTCCGTTTGATATTTTCGCCAAAAGTGGCAAAACCCAAATCCGCTTCGTGAATGAAATCATCATCAAGTTGTATGTCTGCTTGGGAACGGATATTTTTTCGAAAGGTCTGATGGATCGATTGACTGAGTACCAAGTCAACGAGGTCCCAAAAACACCTGGTTGGGGTACGGTGAAAGATGTCCGTCTTTATGAGGCTGATCGCTTCTTCAGTGATCCTTTTTATGACTTTTCGTTGCGCATGGGTCCAAAACTGATGGACGACGATGATGGAAATGAATTCATGGTCGCTGCCGTTCAATCATCGGTGTTTCCCTATTTGTTTAAAGATGAACTCAATAAGGGCTGGCAGCATCATCCGATTGTGTATGAAGCAGGGAAGTAGGATGAAGAATTAAAAATGAAGAATTCAGAATTTGTTCCTGACGGAATTTGATATCGAAGGCAATTCGAAGTAGGATCGAAGTCTTGAAGCGAAGCGGTCTTTTGTCTTGTAGCGCAGCGGGTCTTTTGTCTTATAGCGCAGCGGTCTTTTGTCTCTATGGAATGCAAGGTTGCAAAGATTTCATGTTCGGATTGGTTTAAAGGATCTTTGTTCCATAACCAATAAAAAAACAATCATGAAAAACAAAAAGACAATCTATCAATTCATTTTGGATAAAAGTGGATCGATGTGTTCATGCACTGAACCAACCATCAAGGGATTTAATGCACAGTTGGACATCATTCGTTCCCTGAAGAACGAGTTTCCCGATCAAGAATACAAAGTTTCACTGACCACGTTTAATGGACAGATTGAGCACCTATTTCGAGATGCGCCGGCCGATTTTGTTCCAGCACTTAACCATATGAATTATCTGCCTGAAGGTTCTACTTCTTTATTGGATGCCATTGGATTTTCCATCAACAAAATCAATGAAGCGCATCAGGATGACATTCAAAACGATGAAGCGAGTGTGGTGATTGTCATTCTCACGGATGGACAAGAAAACACCTCTCGCTATTATACCTACCATCAGATTGCAGCCATGATTCGGCATTTGGAAGGCACAGGAAAGTGGAGTTTTAGTTTCATTGGAGCGGATATCGATGCCTTCCATACCTCACAAATGTTGAGCATTAAACAGGAAAATGTGATGTCCTTTGATAAAAAAGACATGAACCAAATGATGATGGACGTCGGTGAGTCTATGCGTCAATATTCAGCCTCAAAACATGTGGGCAATGTAAAGACCTCAATTTTTGATATTTTTGATGAGAAAGACCGTAGAAGCAAGTAATTGTTCGACAACTAAATAGCACTGCCATGAATGTACATCTCCTGAAAAGTCCAGAACTGAGTGAAGACACTTATCGCGATGTCGTTTTAATGCTCCGTCAATTTCCTGGTCCCATTCGCTTCATTGAAAGCGACCTTGGGATCATGGATGCGGAGCCGAAGGACCAGTATTGGGAAGACGAGAAAAAGTTTAACTCGAAAGAGAATGTCGAATTTATTCAAGTGTGTCTTAGTTCCGATGAACCATTGCCTTACAGTTTTCCCATGACTGACAAACGCTTGACATGGCAGGATCTCTTTCGTCAATGCGAAAATTACCGCCGAGATGGCAGTGTCTCGCCAGATGATCATGTTATTCTTCTGACGAACATTGGGAACGATAAAAACTGGTTTGGTTCGATAGATGATGGCTTGAAAAATTATTTCATCCATACAGAAAATTGGGGGCATTACTTCCAAAATCAAGTGGATGTTCGATTCCCCATTGCCTATGAGGTGATCGTTTGGTTGATGAGAGGATGTATTTATTCTTCTCGACACGAAATGCAACAGCACCTGCATCAAACCTCCATCGGCTGCTTCATGGATTATTGCGAAAACAAGAAGGAAATTATTTTGAAAATGCGCACAGCGGATATTTGTCCGAAGTGCCTTGATCACATCAATTTAAAGGATTTGCAATCAAACTTTGTGAATCAAATCCTGGATACGATGGATGGAATTCGAAATAATTTAATTTTCCGAGAACGTGTGCGCATCATGCGAAAGCCAAGCCGTATTCAAGTGGAAGGTTTTATGAAGCATATTTTCTTGACTGATTTTGGGAATCTGTGTGTGCGTTTAAATCCAAAGGAGCGCGCTTTGTACTTGCTGTACCTCAATCATCCGGAAGGAATTTCGATTCCAGAATTGTATGATCATCGCCAAGAACTATTGAATATTTACCAACGCATTTCTGGTCGTGAATCTCAAGAAAATATTCGTCGTGCAATTGCATCTTTAGTGAATCCCTTGGAAGGCGATATCAGCATTAACCTTTCACGCATCAGAAAGAAATTTAAAGACGCAGTGGGTGAGGAATTGCTTCCTTTTTACGACATCACGGGTGAACATGGTGAAAGAAAATTCATTAAACTGGAAAGAGAATTAGTGACGTACAAGGACTAATCCCTCATTCGTGCATTATTCGTAAGTTTGTTTCTGCGAATGGCAGAAGATCCACAGATAAGATTAAGAAAGGTAGGCGTTGGTTTTTTACTGACGTTCTGCCTTTTTTTCTTTTTAGGTTCGTTCAACTTTCCTTTGTCTTTTGAATTGCGAAAAGCAGAAATCGGTGCTTTCTTCAAACAAGATAAAAAGGAATCCAACCGACATGCGAAATCCATCGCCAAAAAGGACAAATCCAAGCAAATTATAGATTCTGCGGAAACAGCGCAACAGCATACACCAGTAAAAGTGGCGAAAGGTGCTACTCCAGTGGATACACCCGAAGGCGTTGAGCGTGTTTTGTTGCTGGGTGATTCTCAATTGGAAGGATTGCGAAGTCCAGTAAGTGCCTATTGTGATGCGAACGGACATGTGTTGGTGGCGACAATCATCTATTATGGGTCATCAACAAAACAATGGGGTTCGTCGGATACTTTAGACTATTATCTCGATCTCTATAAACCATCAGTGGTGGTGTTTGCGATTGGCTTAAATGAACTCTTTGTCAACGATTTCGATCAACGTGCTCTTTACATGCGCAACATCATCAAGACGTTTAATGCACACAATGTTCGTTACTCCTGGATTGGTCCTGCCGCCTGGACAAAGGACAAAGGGATCATTGCCGTGATGCAAAAGGAGGTGGGAAGTCATTTCTTTGCTTCCCATGAACTGCAATTGGAACGCTCAGCCGACGGACGTCATCCTTCTAAAAGTGCAGCGAAACTATGGTTTGATCAGGTAGCTCTGTCATTAACGGAGAAAGGTGTCATAGACCTATCGAAGAAGGTAGAGACTTTACCGAAACTCAAGTTTACGCGAACCATTTTATTGAATGTGAAGTAGCATGATCAATTGGGGAGAAATAGGGAAACAGTTTCAGCATATTCCGGAGGATCCAATGCTCTTTCATCAAGGGATTTTCTTGTTTTTGTTCGCCATTTTCTTGATCGGCTATTCCTTTGTCGCGAAAACTAAAGGGCCTCGCGAGTATTTCATTATTGCGTTCAGTGTATATTTCTACTACAAGGCGAGTGGAATTTTTCTTCTATTGTTGTTGCTCACGATTTCAGCCGATTACCTCTTTTCGATGTGGATTGAACGGCAAGAAAATGAGCGAAAGAAAAAATGGATTTTAACAGCGGGTATACTTTTCAGTCTTTCTTTTTTGCTCTATTTCAAGTACAAGAATTTCTTTTTGTCGAATGTGGATGCACTTACGGGAAGTAAACACACCTTGAGCGAATTGATTCTACCAATAGGGATTTCTTTTTACACCTTTCAGTCGATCAGTTACATGGTGGATGTGGCCAATAAGAAGGTAAAGCGTCCGGCCTTTCGAAACTACCTGATGTACATGCTATTTTTTCCGCATCTGGTGGCTGGACCAATCGTTCGAGCACGTGATTTTTTGCCGCAATTGAAAAAGAAGTTCAGCTTAAATGGCGCTCAATTTAATGAGGCATTTTATCTCATATTTAAAGGATTGATCAAGAAAGCGATCATTGCGGATTATGTCGCTCAATATTCTGACATTGTTTTTTCAGCACCAGAAGGCTTTTCAGGTTCTGAATTGATCTTGGCATCCTTGTGCTATACCCTGCAGATCTTCTGTGATTTTAGTGGCTATACGGACATGGCGATTGGGGTGGCACTTCTACTCGGATATCGCCTTTGCCTCAACTTTGATTCGCCTTACAAGGCAATGAACATTACGAATTTTTGGCGCCGTTGGCACATTTCCTTGTCTTCATGGTTGCGCGATTATATTTACATTCCCTTGGGTGGAAATCAAAAGGGCTTTTTTCTTCAACTGCTCTTTCTGCTCGTGACAATGCTCGTCGGTGGATTTTGGCACGGTGCCGATTGGAAGTTTGTATTCTGGGGTGCAGGTCACGGAGCACTCTTGATTCTTCACAAGTTATGGTTGAGGTTCACAGGAAAACGGTGGGATAATGGGTGGTACAATACACTTTCTTGGGTCTTTACCTTTGTGTGTGTTTCACTGCTTTGGATTCCTTTCCGTGCGTCATCCATGGAGATGACATGGGATATATACACCCGAATTTTTAGCACTGCGAATCTGCAAATGGTGTGGGCGGTCATGCAAACAAATCCTACATTGATTGTCTTATTGATTTTGGGCTATGGTTTAACACTGATTCCTTCCACTTGGAAAGAAAAAATCGTAACTTACATCTCAGGTCAGGACCTCTTGGTGAAGTTTGCCATGATGATTATCGTTATTCAAGTCATCATTCAAATGCGCTCATCCGTGGTTCAGCCATTTATCTATTTTCAATTTTAAGTTGCGCTAAATGAAGTTGTGGGGTGTGTTTGTGGTCTTGTTTCCTTTCCTAGTTGTTGGACAACGGGAGCAATTGTCTTTAGGTTCGAATGCCATTGAAAATACGGGTGATTTGTTCGATCATTTCGTGTTCAAAATGGATTCATTGAATGGAGGGAGGGTTCAAAAGGTGCGCATCTTGCACATTGGTGATTCGCACATTCAACCAGATAATTTAAGCGGCATCACGCGAAAAAAAATGCAGGCAAGCTATGGAAATGGGGGCAGAGGCTTGGTTTTTCCTTATGCCTTGGCAAAAACAAATGGTCCAAAGGATTTCATGGCCACTTCAGCGACAGTGTGGTCAAATAGTTGGATCATCAATTATCCGCATAAATTCAATATCGGACTTCCTGGCATTGGCATCAAAAGCACCACAGAATCAGGCGCCTTTTCCCTTGAATTGAGGAAAGATTCTGTCATTAATCCATATTCTCGTGGATTTGTTCTGTATTCTTTAACGGACTCCAATAAGGGAAGCATCTCGGTAAATAATTCTTTCACGAAAACCACTACTCAAGCTCATTTTGATACGCTTTCATTTTATACAACAAAACAAAAAAGTAAATTGGATGTGTCATTTACTGGATCTGCAATGACGCTTCATGGAGTCTATGTAGAAAATGACGTTCGCGGTGTGGTATACAACTCTGCCGGTGTTGCAGGGGCGCGTTACCGCGATTATTTACGGAGTGAGTTCTTTCTACAGCAGATGCCATTGTTTCAACCGGATCTTGTGATTGTTTCTCTCGGAACCAATGAATCGTATGATCCATCGTTCACTGAAGCGGGTTTTCGTGAAATTGTTGATTCCATGTTCACCATGATTCATGAAACATTGCCGAATGCCTCTGTGCTAATTACCCTTCCATCAGAAAATTACCGTTTGAAAGGGGGAGTAGCATCGGTCAATCAACGCATTCTGATCATTTCG
>JBILBT010000368.1:0-2629 GCA_044353545.1 Crocinitomicaceae bacterium
GATGGATGGGCAGAAATAGGGGTAGAGACTGTCGCGTCGTCTGCTTCTTTGTCGGAAGACTTGAATATTCCATCGGGATGACTCCAAGACTCGTCGGCCACCGCTCTAAATAAGGTAGCGGTTTCTGATGAGATTTCCTCAACAGGTGCGACACTTTCTATGACAGCTATTTCTTCACTCGCATTGCTGAACGATTCAAGTTCTGAAGGTATTTCTTCATTGCTTTCTTGTGAAGTAGTCACCTCTGCAGCTTGCACCAGTGGCGTTTCATTTGACTCTGATGATTTTGTTTTTGAATTCGAAGTTGGAGAGTTTTCGTTTTTTTCTACTTGAGCTAGTGATGGTTTCGCGGGCAAGGAGGTGTCAAAAAGAAAAGGGGTGGCAATCAACGCAATGATTCCAATCGCAGCCGCATAGGTCAATGGACGTTGAAAGAGCGGTTTGTCTTTCGGATAAAGTGCAACGCCAATGCTATTCAACCAAATGACACGACCTGGTTTTTGGTGTTTGGCGGCGAAAAGATCATCCAAGGATCGCTTTGTTTCCTGCTTTGGGACAAATGTATTGGATGCACTCAATCCTTCAAGATGTCTAAATACCTGTTTGAGTTGAAGAAATTCATCTTCATTTGCGCACCATTCTGCCAATGAGGCTTTCTCCTCAGCGTTTAGGGCGTAGTATTCGTTGTTGATGATCAACTGTTCCAATTCTTTTTCCATCATCGATTCAATTGTGGGTCAAATTCTTTTAATTTTTCTGCCAAATATTTTGTCGCATAAAACAAGCGCGACTTGATTGTTCCTTCTGCCACTCCAAGTACTTCTGCAATTTCTAGAATGGACAATCCATCCAAATGGCGAAGCGCAAATGCCTCCTTGTGCTTTTGATCCAGTTCATCCATACTTTGTTTAAAGGCTTCTTGAAAAAAGCGGTCTTGCACTTCGTTCATGACGTTTGTGGTGGTATCATACAGGCTGAAATGGTTGTCGAGGTCATTTCGTGTGCCTTTGCGCACTTCAGCTTTCTTGTATTCGTTCTTACACATGTTGTTAGCGACTGAATATACCCAAGTTTTAAAATTCCGCGTTGGATCGAAATACTCCGGTTTGTTCACGATCTTGGCAAACAAATCATGCACAAAATCCTCTGATTTTTCTCTGTCGCGCCAAAGCATGCGCATGAAATAGCCGAGTAAGGGGCCAGAATAACGTTGGTACAATTCATCAAAGGCACGTTTTTCACCGCGCATGATGGCCTCCATGAGCTTTTCATCGGTTAAATTCGTGTATGATGTGGGCAACAACTTCATTCCTTAGTAACTTGCCTTGATGGATTGAACTTGTTCGTATTTCCCGCATTGCACCGCAATTTGATCTAGGGCTGCATCAATTTTTTTGACTTGTTCTTGCTGTCCTCTACGTTGATATTCATTGCGCAATAGCAACAACATGGGGAGGTAGTTTGCTGACAATGAACGAGCCTTATCGCGACCATTTTTGACGATAGAAGCAGAAAGCGTGTTGTTCCAAAGGTCTTCATTTCGTTCAAAATTCCCTATACAACCATCGGGATGGTATTCCATGATCAAGCCTGCAACATATAAATTCTGCTGCATGGGAACAAGGTATTCTTTCGGGACTGTTAGAGAAATTCCGAGGTTTTTTGCTGAATTTAAGCCGCAGAAATTTGTTAGGTAAGCTACATCAATTATCGTTGAATTTGGAAGGAAGAATCCATTTTTTTTTAATGTGGATTGGTAGGACTCACTTTGAAGAAAATCGAGCGAGACAATGGAGATGTCCGTTCGTTCGTTCATAAAGAGCTGGGCATATACAGTTCCAAAGTTGTCCTCAAATCCATGGGTGATTGCACACCCATTCTCAGGAACTGAACGCAAAACATCTTTACCGTAAAGGGCCATAGTTTCAGTGATTCGACCATTGGTATGAAGCTTTTTTAGGTATTTCTTCGCTTCTTCAAAATTTTGAGAGATGAGGTGATATGCGGCGAGTTGAATGTGAACATCTGAGTTTTCTGGACGCAGCTTTTCAGCTTTCAGGAGATGATCAATCAATGCCAAGTTGTAGTTGCCGGCGATGTAAGTGTAGTAATGGAATTCAAATGATTCAGGTGCAGCTTGTGACAAAAGTTCCACATATTGATTCATTTGTTGTTGTTGTGCAGCATTCGGTGTACGTTGAGTTCGTTGTGTAGAAGCTTGTTGACGCGTGGCTGTAAAAAGTCCGCTTACTTGTTGAAGTTGTTGTGTTGTTTCCGCGGTGTAACCGTAGGTGCTTGTGGTATTTAAATCCTTTAATTTCTCCGTTTGTTTTTTTTGTTGAATGGATTCTTCGTGTTTCTCTTGCTCTATTTTGAAAGAAACTGTGTCAATTGCCTGTTCTTTCAAAGATTCTGATTGATTGACATTTATATTTGAATTCGTCTGCGGTGCAGCATTTGTGTTGATCGACTGAGCACAGACAACCTGTCCAAAGAGTAGCAGGAAAATAAGGATACGAAAGTTCATGGTGAACAAAATTTGTCGGCTGTACAAATGTATGGGATATACGTTCAAAATGACCTCATTTTTTCGTGCCTAAAGCAAAACTTAGGCCTAAATTGAAAAACG
>JBILBT010000123.1:0-8524 GCA_044353545.1 Crocinitomicaceae bacterium
GTTTTTTCTCAAATTACGGTTGAAAAAATTTGGAAAACCTACGAGTTCCGTTCAAGCGGTGTTGACGGTTTCGCGTCCATGAACGATGGCTTGCATTACACGAAGATCGAAGCAAAAGAAGGTCGTCAAGCCGTTGTGAAGTACTTGATCACAGAGGAAAATGGCAAGGGTGTGGTCCTCTTCGAAACAAGCGACCTAAAAATCAATGGTGAAGCTATTCAATTCGATGATTACTTCTTCAACAACGACGAAACAAAAGTGCTCCTCACAACAGATACTAAAGCCATCTACCGAAGAAGTTATACCGCAGTGTATTATCTCTTCGACATCAAAACTAAAAAACTCAGTTTGTTGGACGATCAGCACCAACCACAAACACTTGCGGAATATTCTCCCGACGGTAAAAAAGTATCTTACATTCACAAAAACGACCTTTATATCAAAGATTTAGCGTCAGGAAAAGTCACGCAACTGACAACAGATGGCAAGCGCAACAAAATCATTAACGGTACAACAGACTGGGTATACGAAGAAGAATTTGGCATCACAAAAGCCTATGGTTGGTCACCTGATAGCAAGCACATTGCGTTTTTACGTTTCGACGAAAAAGAAGTGAAAGAATTTACAATGATGTACTATGAAGAACTTTATCCCGAGAAATACACCTTCAAATATCCAAAAGCGGGTGAAGCCAACAGCAAAGTAAGTGCGCACCTTGTAAATACGGCCAATGGAAAAATTACAGCGATTAACTTGGGTGAATACGAGTACATCCCTCGACTTCAATGGTCTGGAACGAAGAACCAATTGGTGATTCAAACATTAAACCGACACCAGAATGCGTTGAAATACCATTTGATTGACCTTACAGGAAAAAAAATGTCACAGAAGGTATTCTTTGAAGAAACATCTAAAACGTATGTAGAAATAGATGACAATCTGTTGATTTTGAAAGACGGGAACACCATTCTACGCACCTCTGAGGCCGATGGATTTAACCGCATTTATAAATTGAGTTTTGACGGGACCAATACAAAAATCACCAACGGTGGAGATGTCATCGAGTTTTATGGAATCGATGAAGCCAATGGCAAGATTTATTATGCTGAAGCGGGAAAAGGATCTATCTACAAAGGAATCTACCGCATCGGATTGGATGGAAATGGAATGGAAACAATCAGCAGTGAAGACGGTTACAACAGTGCTGAATTCACAGAAGGCATGAAGTATTTCGTCAAAACATGGTCAGATGCAAACACTCCTCCTGTGTACACACTCTGTTCAAACGATGGAAAAACAATTCGCGTGCTTGAAGACAATGCTGCATTAAACAAGAAATTGAGTGCCTATTCCCTTGGAAAAAAAGAGTTCATTCTTCTCGATGCTAATGGGGTAAAACTGAATGCTTCGATTCTAAAGCCCGCGAATTTTGACCCAACAAAAAAATACCCCGTGTACATGAACATCTATGGGGGACCTGGCCACAATGAAGTCACGGATTCGTGGGATGGGAATGACTATATGTACCACCAGTTGCTCGCAGAAAAAGGCTACATCATTCTTTCAGTTGACCCGAGAGGAACGATGTATCGCGGAACTGAGTTTAAGAAAATTACCTACTTACAACTTGGAAAATTGGAAACCGAAGACATCATCAATTCTGCAAAAACACTTCAAGCGCTGTCGTATGTTGACCCCAACCGGATTGGAATTATGGGTTGGAGTTATGGAGGCTTCATGTCCTCGCTCGCCATTACAAAAGGTGCAGATGTATTTAAAATGGCAATTGCTGTAGCTCCTGTGACAAGCTGGAGGTATTACGACAACATCTACACCGAACGATTCATGCGCACACCACAAGAAAACGCAAGTGGGTACGATGAAAACTCACCCATAAATTTTGTCAAACAGCTCAAAGGCAAATACTTGTTGATTCATGGTTCGGCAGATGACAATGTACATTACCAAAACACGATGGAGATGATCAATGCCCTAGTGAAAGCGGATAAGCAATTCGACCTGTTCATTTATCCAAACAAAAACCATGGCATTTACGGCGGCAACACACGAAATCATCTCTTTAACATGATGTTGAACTACACCTTGAATAACCTTTAATTCGGGCTCTGAAAACTATCGTTGAACGGAAGTTGCATTTTTTTAACATTCCCTTCATCTGCTTGATAAAAGATTGATTTTTCTTTGCTAACTTAGGCGGAAAATTTATAATTAACAGGACAAAATCATGAGTAACGTTGCAAAAATTGAACTTGACGGCACGGTGTACGAATTCCCGGTAGTTGTTGGTAGCGAAAATGAAAAAGCGATCGACATCAGCAAACTAAGAGATACAACTGGATATGTAACCCTTGACACGGGATATAAAAACACCGGTGCTACGACAAGTAAAATAACGTTTCTTGATGGTGAAGAAGGCATTCTTCGTTATCGAGGCTATCCAATTGAGCAATTGGCGGATCATGCCACATTCCTTGAGGTCGCATATCTATTGATTTACGGAGAATTGCCAACGCAAGCGCAGTTGGATGCATTCAAAACGAGCATTCAGAAACATACCCTTGTTCACGAGGACATGAAACAATTCTTCGAAGCTTATCCTGCGAAAGCGCACCCAATGGGAGTACTTTCATCTATGATTTGCTCGCTTTCAACATTCTATCCAGAATCATTGGACCCAAATCGTAGCCCAGAAGCAAAAGATTTAACCATTCACCGCCTTCTTGCGAAATTGCCGACATTGGCTGCATGGTCGTACAAAAACGCGATGCGTCACCCGTTCATGTATCCGCGCAACGAATACGAATACTGCAAGAATTTCTTGTACATGATGTTCGCTATGCCAACAGAAGATTACCATGTTGATCCTGTCGTTGTCAATGCATTGAACAAACTTTTAATCTTACATGCAGACCACGAGCAAAACTGTTCAACTTCGACTGTGCGTATCGTAGGATCGTCGCAAGCAAACTTGTACGCAACCATATCAGCTGGTATTTCTGCACTTTGGGGACCGCTTCACGGAGGTGCAAACCAAGAAGTGATTGAAATGTTAGAGCAGATTCACCAAGATGGTGGAGATGTTGACAAATGGGTCGCCAAAGCAAAAGACAAAGAAGACCCTTTCCGCTTGATGGGTTTCGGACACCGAGTTTATAAAAACTTCGATCCACGAGCAAAGATCATTAAAAAAGCATGTGACGAAATTCTCGCAAAATTGGGCATCAACGATCCAATGTTGGAGATTGCAAAGAAATTAGAGAAAGTAGCTTTGGAAGACGAGTATTTCAAAGCACGTAATTTGTATCCGAATGTTGATTTCTATTCTGGAATCATTTACAAGGCACTTGGTATTCCAACCGAAATGTTTACTGTGATGTTTGCTTTAGGTCGACTTCCAGGATGGATTGCACAATGGAAAGAAATGACAGAGAACAAAGAACCAATCGGACGTCCACGTCAAATCTATACTGGTGAAACACCTAGAGAATACGTAGAGATTTCTAAACGATAAAAAAAAGCGCTGAAAGGCGCTTTTTTGTTTTAATTACGAATTACAAGTAACGAGTGACTAATTGGTTTTAGACCAAAGACACTTCTTCGAAGTTTGAAAGACAAGGGAACAAAGACAAGAGACAATGGACTAAATCGTGCTTCGTAACTCGTAATTCATAACCATTGTTGTACGACTAAATCCACGTTTATGTTTTATCTAAATTGGACGGTGTACTTTTGGTCATTTTGAATTATGTTCAGGTTTTGTTCGCTCACCTCCGCTGCGGAAAAGCCGCTGGGGCGGAATATCAAAAGCGAATTTTAGTAAACTTCTCTGGTATTGAAACATGCGTTATAGCTTAGGAAGCATGTATAAACCACCCCTTGCCCCTCCACGAGGGGATTTTTATTTTTTTCTTGCTGAGAGAGACAAGAGACTTGATCGTGCTTCGAAACTAGTAACTCGTAATTCGCGGCTTCGAGACTGCTATCGCACCTCACGTGTCCGCTGCGGCGGAGCCACCAAATTCATAACTCGTAATTAGTCATTAGTAACTATTCAACAACAGCTTGCATTTTCTTCGAGCCGTCATAGATGCTGTATTTTCTGAAGCTACATTCAAGTTCACCGTTGAACATCTTGATTTTCTTGTCTGGCTTTAAACCGAGAGATTTGAATCCTTCTTCACTTGAAGAAATGACCCAACATTCAAAGCCTTTCATTTCGTGCTTCATCCATGTTCCCAAGGCGTCATACATCTCTTCCACGTCCACATTCAAGCGTTCTCCATAAGGAGGATTGGTAATCATCGTTCCATGATCTTCTGGACGCTTCATCTCTTCAAAACTGCAAACCGAAGTCTCCACAAATCGACCAAATGAGAAACCACGTAAATTGCGCCGTGTCTTGGTAACCATCTCATCGCTGACATCAGATCCAATGATGCGGCAAGGCAAACTTCTCACTTTCTTGTTGGCCTCCTCATACATTTCATCCCATACCTCAGCGTCATAATTCAACAGATTCTTGAATGCATAATGCTGACGTTCGATATTCGATGGAATTCCAGTAGCTAACAACGCTGCCTCTATCAAGATTGTTCCCGATCCACAGAATGGATCCACAAAAGTCGATTTACGGTCCCAACCACTCATGCGAACAAGCGCTGCAGCCACAACCTCATTAATGGGCGCCTCCCCTACTGATTCTCGATATCCTCGTTGAAACAATGGCAATCCACTTGTGTTCAGTGAAATAGTAGCCGTTTTATTGTTCACATACAAGTCAATCATCACCTGTGGCGTTTTCACATTGACATCGGGACGTTCCCCATATTTTTCTCGGAATGAATCAGCGATGGCATCCTTAACTACCAAAAATGGATATTGGGAATGGCGAAATAAGTCAGAGAAAATCGCCCCCTTCACAGCAAATGTTTTGTCTTTATCGAAAAGCGATGTCCAATTCATCTTTGCACATCGAGTATATAAATCGTCTTCTGATTTCAGCTCAAAAACAGCCAATTGTAGTAAAACTGAGATGGCACAACGGCAATGCAGATTTAAAAAATAAACATCATTCCAATTTCCCTTGATTTGAACAGCGCGGTTTAAAAGTACAACATCCGAGAAGCCCAATTCCTCCAATTCTTCTTTAAGAATCTCCTCCAAACCATAAAATGTTTTCAGTGTAATCACCATTTTACGGTCTTGCTCCTTCATCTCTGTTCCCATCTTTGCCTTTTTATGATTAATTTCCTTTTTCTTTGTACAAAAGAACGAAATTGAACCCAATAAAACGTCATGTTTTCTGTCTGTGCCTCTTGCTTTGGAGTGGAATTTCGCACGGACAAAAGGTTGGTCTCGTTTTAAGTGGTGGTGGTGCCACTGGATTGGCACACATCGGTGTCCTCAAAGCACTTGAAGAAAATGGCATTCCCATTGACTACATTACAGGCACATCTGCTGGTGCGCTTGTTGGCTCACTTTATGCCAGTGGATTCAGTCCTGCAGAAATTGAAGCGTATGTATTGAGTGAAGATTTTCAATTGATGACTTTGGGAAAATTAAAAAGTAACCAACACTTTCTTTACAAGGAAAATGAGTACAACGCATCAATGGTTGATATCTCTTTCTCTGGAGATAGCCTCATTAAAAAATCCTTGCCCACAAACTTTATATCCTCTTCGTTTCTGGATTTTGAAATGTTAAAAATACTCGGAACAACGGGAGCATCTTATGGAAATAATTTCGACAGTTTATTTGTCCCCTACCGCTGTGTAGCAAGCGACATCACCCATAAAAAAAGCGTTGTATTTGACCATGGACCACTAAATCAAGCCGTTCGTTCATCGATGACCTTTCCCTTTTATTTGTTTCCTATTCGAGTGAATGGTACACTGCTCTTTGACGGTGGACTTTACAACAACTTTCCAGCGAATGTCATGTATGCGGACTTCAATCCTGACTATATCATTGGTAGCAATGTCTCCAACAATGCAAAACCACCCTCCGAAGACGACCTCATTAGTCAATTGACCAACATGCTTGTTTCCTATTCCGATTATAACCTTCCCTGTGATGCAGGCATTATCATACAACCGAAAACGAATGTTTCAACCTTTGAATTTGAGAATGTGAAACGTGCCATTGAAGATGGCTATCAAAATGCCTTGTTGTACATTGACTCCATCTCACTGCACGTCACAAGGAGAGTTACGCCAGAAGAATTGGCCGTGCGACGAAAAGCATTTCGTGAAGGAATAGTTCCATTAACGGTTAGTTCCATCAAGACCGTTTCAGGATACAAACGTCCACTAAACTTTGTGACATCTTCATTAATCCGCGAAAGAAAAAGTGAAGTTTTACCCCTGAAAACAATTGAAAAACGCTACTACCGGCTCAATGCGACGAGTCAACTTGCGTTTCTTTACCCACTCATTACCCTGAAAGACAGCACCTACCACCTCAATCTTGAAGCAAAAAAATCGAAGGCTTTTAAGCTGGAAGTGGGTGGCCATTTTTCGTCAAGACCAGTAAACACCGGATTTATTGGACTCTCATACCGCGTTATTGGCAAAACGGCTTCGACCATTCGTGCCTCATCCTACTTTGGGAAATTTTATGGGTCAGCCAAACTCGAGTACACCATTGATTTTCCTTCTGTTTATCCCGTTTCACTTTCAGGATATTTCACCATGAACCGTTGGGACTATTTCCGGAGTTTCGCTACATTTTTTGAAGATGTAAAACCTTCATTTCTTATTCAGAATGAAATGTACTATGGTGCACGTTTTGACCATCCTATAGGTAATACGACAAAAAGCTCCCTCGACGCACGCTATTTCATTCTTGAAGACGATTACTATCAATCAGAAAACTTCAGCAACAAAGACACTTCAGATATCACAAATTTTAACGGCTACACGTTCAGTTGGCAATTTGTCCAGAACTCTTTGAATCGCAAGCAATTTGCCAGTTCGGGTCACTATTTCATTTTCAAGGCAAGGTATGTGACGGGAAAAGAAAAATATACCCCAGGAACAACATCACAAACCGATGAAATTGTTGAAAATCAGCACAGTTGGATCAACTTTAACGCTGAATTCCAATCCTTTTTCATCGATCAGCCCCTTTTCCACCTTGGTATTCATGGTAAAGGTGTTTTCAATAGCCAGTCTCTATTTACGAATTATACAGCCTCTTTATTGACACTCTCTTCTTTTTCTTTGGTTCCCGATGCCGAAACACACTTTTTCAAAGAATATCGTTCTCCTCAGTATCTTGGTATAGGAATCAATGCCATTTTATCTCCGCGCAAGGACCTTGATTTGCGTTTTGACGGCTATTTTTATCAGCCATTTGTTACTCTTCAGCAAAACAGCGACGGGACATTTGGGTATTCCAAACCCTTCAAAGGAGAGACGTACATGGCATCGGCATCTGTGATTTACCATTCCTTTGCAGGACCTTTACGCGCAACAGTCAACTATTTTCCAAAGCAAGAAACTCCTTTCAGTTTTCAGTTGAGTTTTGGCTATGTTCTGTTTAATGAAAGGGCAATTCGTTAAGTCAACAATAGTATCTTTGCGATCATTGAATTAAATTATGGAGAAAATTATCTGCGGAATTCAGCAAATGGGGATTGGTGTCCCTGATGTACAAGCGGCTTGGAAATGGTACCGCACTTTTTTTGGTGTGAACGTAAGAGTTTTTGAAGAAGCAGCCGAGGCACCATTAATGACACGCTACACCGGTGGAAAAGTTCATTCGCGCACGGCAACCCTGGCTCTAAGTATGGAAGGTGGCGGTGGATTTGAAATCTGGCAGTTCACAAGTCGTCCAACAGAAAAAGCTGATTTCACTATTCAACCAGGAGATACGGGATTATATATTTGTAAGATCAAATCAAGAAATGTTGCCGAAAGCCATGCCTACTTCAAAAAAAATGGAGCTCCTGACTTGAGCGAACTACATACTGCTGCAAATGGGAAACCCACATTTTATTGCAAAGACCCAAACGGAAATATCTTTCAGATTGTTGAGGGTCGTGGGTACTTTTCCAATTCTGGTCATCCTTCTTTGTGCGGAGGAGCAGCAGGAACGGTGATTGGGGTTCGCGACATTGACAAAGCATTGACCTTGTACCAAGATATTCTCGGATACAACCACATTGAATCAGATGTCACTGGTGAATTTGAAGATTTGAACACCTTGGGTGGGTCGGGAAAATACAGACGAGTACTACTCACACACAGTGCTCCACGAAAAGGACCATTTGCACGCCTCTTGGGGCCTACCGAAATTGAACTCATTCAATCCTTAGACCGCACTGATGTTCGTGCCATTTTCGAAAATCGCTTTTGGGGAGATTGGGGCTTCATTCATCTTTGTTTTGACATTCAAGGAATGGATTTACTGCAGAAAGAATGCGAAGAGAAAGGCTTTCCTTTTACTGTTGACAGTTCAGGTACTTTTGACATGGGTGAGGCCGGAGGAAGATTCTCCTACA
>JBILBT010000124.1:0-8485 GCA_044353545.1 Crocinitomicaceae bacterium
GATCGCCATTGGCAAAAAGCGTTCCTGTTTTGACCATTCAGGTTGAATGTACAAGGCGCACTCCGATTTTACTCGTTTCGCATGTTCCTCTGCCCAAGCGAAATCAGACGGGTGTGAAATCACCACCTTGAGTTCATCTGCCAATATATAAGCTTCATCAATCGGTGCTTTAAATTTTTTTGGTGAGAAACAATACCAATCGATTTGACCATGAAGGGGATAGGTCCCAGAGGTTTCAATGGCGATTTCTATTTGTTCACTTTTGAGTTTGGATGTAAGTTCACTTAAATCATACATCGCGGGTTCACCACCAGTGATCACTACAAATCCACAATTGGATGCTACGGCTTCTTGAATCAAGGTGTCAATTGAAACCAGTGGATGTTGCCCTGCTTCCCAACTTTCTTTCACATCGCACCAGACACAACCCACGTCGCATCCGGCGAGGCGAATAAAATATGCTGCTCGACCAGAATGTTTCCCTTCACCTTGAATGGTGTAGAATTGTTCCATGACTGGAAGTTCAATGCTGGGGTTGAAATTTCTTTCCGACATACTACAAATGTAATCAAAGAGATGAAGTGAACATTCGTTGACACGAGTTCGTTGGAGATGAAATCGTTCCTTTCATCAATAATGCAATGATTGTTAAAATGTTATTAACTCTGCTTTAAGGCAGTGTGGAAAAATGATTGTTGTCTATTCCACAGCGTTTTCTATATTTGAACTCTAAAAACTGAACTATGACTAGAAAATTACTTACATTTTCATTACTTGTTTTTGCTCTTAATGGTTTGTCACAGACACAAATAGGCAATTCAGGCATGGAAACTTGGACCAATTTAGGTGCAACGACCGAAGAACCTACCAATTGGAATAGTTTTTTGTCTGGGCAGGGTGGTTTGGTTGGATTTGCCTCGCAACAAGTGCAGCGTTCAGCGATTGTTCGTGCCGGTGCAACTGGAACCTATTCTGCGAGGGTTTGGGCAAAATCAGTCCTTGGCATTGTAGCAAACGGAAACATGACGATTGGACGAATCAATATGGGAAGTTCGACGCCAACAAATGCAAATAATTACAATATCAGTTTGCAAGCAGATGCAAACTACAGTGAGGCCATTACCGATCGTCCAGATTCAATCGTTTTTTGGGTCAGATATACGCAAGGGGGTGGAGGTGTTCAAAATGCACGGATGCATGCGGTTTTGCATGACGCGTATGACTTGCGCGATCCGATTGATGCCTTTTCAACACCACACGTGGTAGCTACAGCTGCACTCAATTATCCAGCGACTGCAGGTGCATGGGTGCGCAAATCTGTTCCTTTTGTGTACAGCGGTGCCGCAAGCACAGTAAGTTATATTCTGTTGACATTCACAACGAATCAAACACCGGGTGGAGGCGCTGCGAATGACGAGGTATTGATCGATGATGTGGAATTGATTTATGTGCCTAAGCCTTCATTCACTCCAGCGACAGCAACGGTATGTCAAGGTGGAACAGTAAACTTTACAAACACTTCTACAAACTATCCAACATCTTACTCATGGACCTTTCCTGGAGGTTCACCAGCAACCAGTACAGCGACAAATCCAACGGTTACCTACAACACACCAGGAACATACAGCGTTACGTTGACGGCTACAAACCAGTGGGGAAGCAAGACAATCACGCAAACAAATATCATTACCGTAGGCTCTGCACCGGCAAGTCCAACGGTTTCAGCGAATGGACCAACGTCTTTTTGTTCAGGTGGTTCTGTTGTTTTGACTTCAAGTCAGGCAAATGGAAACACATGGTCTAACTCAGGAACAAGCGCTGCCATTACGGTTTCTACTTCAGGAACATATACTGTGACCTACACAGATGCCCTTGGTTGTTCAGCGACATCAGCACCAACTGCTGTTACAGTGAATACGACACCAATTGCGCCAACAGTTTCAGCGAATGGTCCTACAACGTTTTGCACGGGCGGTTCTGTCGTATTGACGTCAAGTCAGGCAACAGGTAATGTTTGGTCAAACTCAGCGGGGACAGGTGCATCTATAACAGTAACAACCTCTGGAACTTATTCAGTGACATACACAGATGGAAATGGATGTTCAGCAACATCGACGCCAACTTCAGTGAGTGTGAGCAATGCGCCAATCCCAACGGTAAGTGCATCAGCAACTGAAGTATGTAGCGGTGATTCCATCGTATTGACGTCCTCTGTTGCCGATTCTTATCTTTGGAACAACGGTGGAGGAACAACACAATCAATCACTGTAACGAATGGAGGATCTTATACGGTAACTGTGACAAACGCAAATGCATGTGATGGAGCGGGAACATCATCACCAATCACAGTAAACATTCTTCCTACACCGGTGGCGTCTGCAACGTATACGGTAAATGGAAATGTGGTAACGTTCACAAATACAACATCAAACGGAACATCATACTCATGGGATTTTGGTGATCAATCTACGTCAATCGATGCGTCGCCAGTACATACCTTCGCTGCAAACGGAACCTATACCGTAGTTTTAATTGCGACAGGTGGAAATCTTGTAACACCATGTACTTCGGAAACTACATTTACAATTACCATCTCAGGTGTTGGATTGGATGAGCAAACAGCGTTGACTGGTGTCGTTGCCTCACCAAATCCATTTACCACAGAGGTGAGTTTTGAAGGCTTAACTGAATCCGTTGAATTCCTCTTGTTCGATATGGCAGGAAAGGTAATCGCTGAATCAAGCATGACACCTGAGTCATCTTCAGTGGAGTTGTTGAATTTAACGTCAGGCGTATATTTCGCACATTTGACAACATCAACAGGTGCGCGTCAAATCGTGAAGTTGATTCGCAAATAATCTTATTCAAATTGATACGAATACGACTCGAAAGGGTCGTATTCTTTCGTTTAGATTTACTCTATGAAACAGTACATTCTATTTTTGGTGCTTTGCATTTTATCAGGAACTGCCTTTGCACAAAATGGTAAAATTTCTGGAACCGTTCGCGACGACAAAGGCGAGCCGCTGACCGGAGCATCTGTCATTTATAAAAAGGATGTCACCATCGGTGCCGTAACAGATGGGAAAGGGAATTATACCCTCGAAGTTCCATCCGGCGATGCCTTGTTGATCTGTCGTTTCACAGGCATGATCACCGACACCTTGACAGTTACAGTGATCGCGAATAAAATCGTCTTGCGCGACATCGTATTGACCAACTATGTGCAAGAAATTGAAGGTGTAGAAGTGAGGGTGGGAAAGTTTGATAAACCCATTGAGGAACAAACGGTTTCGATGCAAATCATCAAACCTCAAATCATAGAAAATAAAAATACGCGAAGCATTGAGACAGCTTTGGATCAAACACCAGGTTTGAACATTTTAGACGGAGAACCGCAAATACGCGGAGGTAGTGGTTTTACCTTTGGTGTGGGTTCAAAAGTAGCGGTCATTGTGGATGATATGCCCATGCTTTCTGGAGACGCAGGTCGTCCTGAATGGGGATTTATTCCTGTGGAAAACATCAATCAAATTGAAGTCATCAAAGGTGCAGCATCTGTTTTGTCTGGTAGTTCGGCGCTTTCAGGTTCTGTGCACATTCGCACAGCATATCCAGGATTAAAACCATTGACAAAGGTGAATGTCTATTCAGGGATGTATTCCACACCAAATATAGAAGGGGCCAAGTGGTCTGAAAATTATCCAGGCATTCATGGAGTGAATTTCTTGCATTCGCAAATGTTTGGCAACTTGGATTTGGTCGTAGGCGGTAACTTTAATTATGACCATGGATATATTGGTCCACCCATTACAGATTCTGTGGTGGCTTTGACTTTTCCAGACACAATTACCAATTTCACGGAAAAGGACATGGTGTCAATACGTGGTCGATTAAACTTCAATTTGCGCTACCGTTCAAAGAAAATCAATGGCTTAAGTTATGGATTGAACGGTAACTTCATGAAGATGCAAACCAACATGCCTTTGGCGTGGTTGAACGATTCAACAGGGCTTTACCGCGCATATCCTGGAGCAATTTTTTTGCAAGATCAGTTTATTTTTAATCTTGATCCATTCGTAAATATCTTTACTCAAACGGATGGGAAACATAGCCTTCGCGGACGATTGTTGCATGTGGAGAATAACATGAGTGCGAATCAATCCAACCGTGCGACAACGGCTTACGGAGATTACATGTTTCAAAAGACCTATCCGCAACTCAACAATCTCGATTTCATTGGTGGAGTGACAGGTACATTTACCAATTCGTTTGCTAACATTTATGTGGGTTCTGGTTCACCAAACAATCAAATGCTGAACATTTCAGCCTATACTCAATTGGAAAGCAAGATCAAAAAGACCTTAAATCTTTCCGCTGGTGGACGTTTGGAGTATTTTCAGTTGAATGATTCCATCACAGCGCTAAAGCCAATTTTTAGAGCAGGCGCAAGTATTAAGTTGTATCAAGAAACATATTTGCGCGCTTCTTATGGACAAGGGTATCGTTTCCCGACGATTACGGAGCGTTTCATTAAGACAGGTGTTGGAAACTTTGGGGTATTCCCAAATCCAGGATTAAAGCCAGAAAGCAGTTGGAATGCAGAAATTGGAATCAAGCAAGGCTTGAAATTCGGAAAGTTGTTCGGTTACATCGATGTTGCAGGTTTTTGGCAGGAATACCAAAATACGATTGAATACATGTTTGGTGTGTGGAAAGAGTTGACGTCTGTGGAGACTTTGTCATCAAGTGCGGGGTTTAAATTTTTGAATACTGGAAATTCTCGAGTGCTTGGAATAGATGCCTCTTTTACGGGGATGGCGAAGGTTGGTAAGAAATCGGAGTTGACTTTTATGGCAGGTTATAATTACATTGTACCAACAACTTTGACACCGGATTATGTGTATGCAACTGATTCTTTGAACCGTATATTCAGCTACAACTCTACCTCTCTAGATCCGTCAAAAGGAATTTTGAAATACCGATTCTTGCACAATGTGAAGTTCGATGCCGAATGGGTGTACAACAAGAAATTTTCGGTTGGGGTAAGTGCGAAGTACTTCAGTAAAATTGTGAATATGGATGCCATTATTAAGGATTTTGAAGAATTTACAAATGATATTGAGAGTCTTCAAGATCTCAGATATATGGATTATTTCAATTCCCACCGTTTTGGAAACTGGATTTTTGATGCACGAATTTCCTACAGCTTAACGTCGATGCACAAAATTGCTGTCATTGGAAGCAATATTTTAAACCGAAGTTATTCCCTTCGTCCCTTGAAAATTGAACCACCACGCACGATCATGGTTCAATACACCTATAAGCTTGACCGCAACGAGAAGAAGAATGAGATGAAAAATCGAACGGTTATCTAATAATTGTGTAAATTCGTGCTGTCTTTGGTTCCACGTAGTGGATTAATAAGGAATCTGGTGTAAATCCAGAACTGTATCTGCAGCTGTAATTGCCGCATAATCTCTTTCAAAAAGGCCACTGTCTGTTAAGATGGGAAGGCGAAAGAGAGTTGGTAAGAGTCAGAATACTTGCCCTAGACATGTAGAGAAGACTTCAGAATAAAGTCGGACTCTAGACCGAATTGTTGTATTCGGCTTGTCCTTCTTTTTTCATGCTTCTTGTTTTTAGTTTATTAACCGTTTAAAAACAGAACGAATGAAAAAGGCAATCCTTGTCCTTGGACTTTGTGTGAGTGGTTTTACCTTCGCGCAAAATTATGTGAATCAAGTAATCATCCTGAATGAAGGGTATTACGATTATGCTGCATCCGCCATTGTAACACCCGTAACGATTGGTGCTTACAACCCCCAAAATCAAAATTATGTCGTTGTTGACACGCTTGAGAACATGCGCTTTGCATCGGACTTGATTGTTGCAGGCGACTTCTATTATGTGGCTGCGGACACTAAGATCTTTAAAATGGACATCAACACACATCAGGAGGTCGCTTCAGTGGCTTGTGCTGGTGTGCGCAACTTGGCCCTTTGGCAAAATAAATTGGTGGCTACGCGAGGCGAGTACCTTACGACCTATGATTCTTATCTTCATGTCTACGATGCGACAAACTTACAACTGTTAGCGGCTATCGATACGGTTCAGGGTCCGAAGTGGGCTTCACAAAACATAGTTGTTGATGGTAGTTCTGCCTATATCGCAGTGAACAATGGCTATGAGTGGGGGAATGAAAAAGGTATTGTTGGAAAACTCGATTTAACAACATTGACTTATGGAAATGAAGTTGATCTTGGTGTCAATGGAACAAATCCTGACAATTTAGTACGTTCTGGAAATTATCTCTATTCGGTGAACAACAAAGATTGGAGCGGCGCTTCGGTATCTCGCATTCCTTTGGATGGCTCGGCAGTATCTACCGTGTCATTGTCAAGTGTATCCACAGGATGCGGAACGTCAGCTTTGCGCGACAATAAACTAGTATATCAAGTGTCGATGGAAGCTGTATTAAATGAGTTCGATGTGACTTTGATGAACAATGTTGGTCCTTTGAATGGATTTGCCAATGAATACTATGAGTTGGCGCAAGAGCCTGTAGGCGGTAACATGTACGCATCTTCAACGGACTTCTTTTCATTTGGAACCGTTCGCATCTATGATGCATCAAACACTCTTGTAACGAGCTTTGAAGCAGGTGTTTCGCCAGGTACAATTGCATTTGATGTGCGATCTTCTGCAGGTGTTTATGATTTAAATCAACTTGTTGACAACCTATACCCAAATCCTACATCTGGAAAATTGTTCGCGACAATCAATTCGGATTGCAAGATTGAAGTTTCTTCGGTAAATGGCTTGACAGTATTTTCAGCTGATTTGACGGGGAACGGTGAACAAATGATTGATTTATCAGGTCTTTCGAAAGGAGCTTATTTCATGTCATTTAACAATGGTATAAAAAAGACAATACAAAAAGTAGTGATTGATTAATCACTTCTTGCTATCTTGGATCCCGAGAATTTTACTCGGGATTTTTTTATGACTGACAATTCGATTTTAGACGCAGCCTATTGGAGCAATCGCTACCAATCCAATGAAACGGGTTGGGACCTCGGTGCCGTTTCACCGCCTTTAAAGACCTTTATAGGTCAATTGACGAATAAAGAAATTCTGATATTGATTCCAGGTGCGGGCAGGTCCTATGAAGCGGAGTATCTTTTTCTTCATGGATTCACGAATGTACATGTCCTTGACTTCGTAGCTGAACCCTTGGTGGAATTGAAAAATAGATGCCCACAGATTCCTGAAAATCAATTGCATGTGGGTGATTTTTTTGATTTTTCAGGCAAGTTTGATCTCATCATAGAGCAAACATTATTTTGTGCCTTAGATCCAAAATTGAGGCCAGACTACGCAAAGAAATGTGCAGAATTGCTGAAGGAAGGAGGGGTTCTCGCTGGATTACTATTTAACCGCACCTTCGAATCAGGTCCACCATTTGGTGGCAATAAGGAGGAATATCTATCTCTTTTTTCTCCTTATTTTTCTAAAATACAAATGGAGGAATGCTACAATTCATTGCCTGCTCGTGCGGGATCTGAACTTTTTGTTCTTCTAGGGAAATAGCATAAATCTTCCTTGTATATTTGTGTATGCACCAAAGTAAACTATTCTATCTACTTCTTTTTCAAGCAATTTTACTTATTCCTATTCAAGGAATCACGCAAAATCCGGGAAATACAAACCTTGTTTTTAGTGTAAAAGAAGAGAATAACTTATGTTTTGATGCGGGCGAAATTCGTGAATGGAATGGGTATTACCAGTCCTTCAGGAATATGAACGGTTCAAAAGCGATCGTTCCTGTCTATTCTGTTCTGCCAAATCAAGAGACATCATTGACGGTTTCTGTTCTCAATAAGCGTTTGAAAACTAGACTTATTGAATTTAGAATCGAAGGAAGTGAGAAGGGTAATTTGAAAGCTCAAGAGATTACTGGTAGGAGATTTAATCTAACACTTCCTCCAAGTAATGAGAATTATACCATTGAAGTGGTTTACAACGGTGAGGTATTCATTGGAAAACTAGATGTAAGAATTTATCCTGAGCGACGAGAAAATGTCATTATCGTTCCGATTATTCCTGTTTCATTGGATACACTTGAACTAAGTCAATTCATCAATCAAATTTATTCTCCCACACGTATACGTTTTAATGTGTCGGTAGATTCTCGTTTTGATGCGAGCACTTTCAACGCCATTTCTGAATTCAACTCACCTACCTTGGAGTATAAGCAATACACGAGTCAGATGCAGGAATTGAGGGATGCTTATTTTAATCAGTTTCCCAAATACAATCGAAATGCCCATTATGTTTTTCTCCTGCCGGCATTTAAAAATGCAGCCATTCGGGAGTACGTGGTTCGAGGCAAGTCACTAGGATTTATTGTAAATCAACCCGATGATTCTTTGTTTTATCGATCTTTTGCACGTTTGCTTGGTATAGGTATGGGGCAGTTGGA
>JBILBT010000125.1:0-8466 GCA_044353545.1 Crocinitomicaceae bacterium
AGCGACATTTCTGCCAATTGCTTTTCGGCCCATCCCTTTTCAAATTGAAACTTTTTATTCGGATAAAACTGCTTCGAAATCGGGCGATCGCTTATGAATGACAACATAGGCATGGCCATGACCACAGCGCACCAAAAAATATTCAAGAAAATTCCAGTTCTTTTCATGGTTCAAAAATAAGGATTTCAATGCGGTTGAAGGCCAATAGCGGTGCTTTCTTTTGAACCATCTGCCGCTTTGTCATGTTCATATTTTTGGAACAATAATTGGCAAAATGTGCACGAAAAAACGAGGAAAAACCTATTTTTGTTCGAATACAGAAAGCTATGCAATTCAAGTTTTTAAATAAGACATTCAAGCCGAAGAATTTTAACTATTCGCCCATGTATTACGATGAGCGTAAAGAACGTTTAGAATTGAAAAAGGCACAGTATGCGCGATTAACGGATGAAGACATTTCGGAAGAAGAGCGCAAAACCATGCTTCGGCAGTCGATGCATGAAACATGGGATCGCACGAAACACGCGCAACAGCAGCGTTACAGCTCAAACATGCGGACCGTCATTTTACTTGTCGTTATAGTCGTTCTCGGGTATTTCATCTTCAATGGATTAGATGATGTGGATACCGTAGTGAAGAAACTCGTTTGATTTGATGAGCGATTTAATCCGTTTACTGCCTGAACACATTGCCAATCAAATTGCTGCTGGAGAAGTAATCCAAAGGCCGGCTTCTGTCGTTAAAGAAATGATGGAAAATGCCATCGATGCGGGAGCGGATAAAATTCATGTGATCATTAAAGATGCTGGCCGAACCTTGATTCGCATTGTCGACAATGGAAATGGAATGAGTCCGAACGATGCCGTACTTTGTTTTGACCGACATGCAACAAGCAAGGTGCGCACTGCAGATGACTTGTTCGCACTCACAACCAAAGGGTTTCGTGGAGAAGCATTGGCCTCTGTTGCCGCAATTGCTCATGTTTCTTTGCAAACGCGACGCGAAGGAGATGAAACTGGACGAACCATTGTTGTTGAGGGAACCAAGATCAAATCGAACGATGCCTGCGTTTGTCCAACTGGAACTACTTTCGACGTTAAGAATTTATTCTTCAATGTTCCAGCGCGACGCAACTTCTTGAAATCTGACAATGTGGAATTTAACCACATACGCGAGGAATTTGAACGCGTGGTCTTGGCGCATCCGAATTTAAGTTTTACACTGATTCACAATGATGTTGAGATTTACCACTTACATCAGGGAGGATTACGCAAGCGGATTGCTGATATTTTGGGTAAAGGAGCCAACGACAAGCTTGTTCCTGTTGAGGAGAAAACAGACATTGTAACTTTAGCAGGTTATGTTTTGAAGCCTGAATTTGCGCGCAAGTCACGCGGAGAGCAATATCTTTTTGTGAATGACCGATACTTCAGAGACCATTACTTGGGACATGCTGTAAGCAAGGCGTTCGAAGGACTCTGCGCCCCGAAAAATTTCCCTGGCTACTTTTTATATTTAACGATTGATCCTAAAAAGATTGACGTGAATGTGCATCCTACAAAAACCGAAATTAAGTTTGAGGAAGACAAGCACATTTACATGATTATACTCAGCGCAATAAAGCAAACGTTGGGGAAACACAATGTCATGCCAACGCTTGATTTTGATCAGGAAACAAGTTTCGACTTGCCTTATTCGATGAAGAATCAGCCCGTTATTGAACCAGAAATAAAAGTCAATCCGATGTACAACCCTTTTCAGTCGAACAGCGGAAAAGGATCAAGCAGTGGATTTACTAAGGCAGTAAGTGCGCAAGGATTCGGAAACAATACAGCAAGCCCACAAGATTGGGAGAATTTTTATTCCATTGAAGATGAAGTAAAAAATGAGCAAGGTCTATTGATCGAGTCGGAAGAAGAAACGCATGAATCAAAAGAATCTTTGATCAAAGACAAATACTTAATCACTACCTGTCGTTCGGGATTGTTGATGATTGATATTCAAAGAGCTTTTGAACGAATGGTTTATGATGAGCTATTCAATAAATTCATTTCCAATCCAATAGAATCTCAATCTCTTTTGTTCCCAGTTGAAAAAAATGTAAGCAAACAGGAATTTAGCGCTTGGGAAGAACAACAACAAATGCTCCATCGATTGGGGTTTCAATGGGAAATGAAAGACGACACCTTATTTATCTCTGCTGTGCCCTCGGTTTTGGAACAGGAGACAATACTGGCGTGCATCGATTTAATCCTGGAAGAAATTGCATACAAAACCATTGACAAAGGTGACATTGCTCATTTAATTGTTCGTTCAGTAGCCGCTGCAGCAGGAAAGAAAAAACACCAGCTTTCAGGAGCAGCCGCAGATCAGTTTATTGAATTGCTTTTTGCCTGTCCAGAACATGCATTAACCCCTTCTGGAAAAAAAATTATGCAAACTTTGACTTTAGACGAAATATCCAATAGATTTTAGAAATGAACTTTTTAAATAACATCCCTCAAGTAACGAAAAACATTTTGTTGTTGAACATCACCGTGTTTATCGTCGTGCTTATTTTGGCACAACAAGGAAACGATTACACCGGACTACTTGGTGCGCATTACATCAATTCGCCATTGTTTGAGCCCTTTCAAATGATTACGTACATGTTTATGCACAGTTTAAATGACTTCTTGCATATCATTTTTAACATGTTATTGCTGGTCATGTTTGGTGCGCATCTCGAGCGTCTGTGGGGACCAAAACGTTTTTTTCTTTTCTACTTTGCTAGTGGAATCGGTGCATTTGCGCTTTACAATGCGATTGGTGTGTGGGAAATCATGGAATTAAAAAATCAACTTATCTCCTTGGGGTATGACATTTCCACCATGGACAATATCTTAATCAACAATTTTCCCTTAGATGCGACGACCAACTTAGAGCAAGAAATGATGAACAAAGGTGGGGCTGACATCGTCAATAAGTACTTTAGAATGATTCAAACGCCAATGGTTGGTGCATCTGGTGCTTTGTTTGGAGTGCTCGCCGCTTTTGGGGTATTGTTTCCAAACACTCAACTGATGTTGCTCTTCCCTCCCATCCCAATCAAAGCCAAATACCTGATTGGCGCCTATTTTGTTTTTGAAGTGTACAACAGTTTCAATGCAAATGATCAGATTGCTCACCTTGCCCATGTAGGCGGTGCGATTGTAGGGGTCATCCTGGTATTGATCTGGCGTAAAACAGACCGTTCAAATTTTTACTGATGCAGAACGAACGCACTTTTATTGATGATCTGAAATACCAATATGCCCATGGCGGTATGACCATACGCTTGATTATGGTCAATGCGGGGGTGTTTCTTCTGATTAAAATCCTTTCGGTAGTTAGCGGACTCGCAACGGGTGAATCAGAAAATGAGGTGAACGATGTGTTGCATTTGATTTTTTCCTTAGATGTTCAGCTCCCCTCCTTTTTTCTGCATCCGTGGGGCATACTGACATCCATATTTTCACATTACGATTTCTTTCACTTCTTATTCAACATGCTTTTTCTCTATTTCTCTGGACGCATGTTTGAATCCATGTTTGACGGAAAACGTTTATTGAACACCTACATATTGGGTGGCATTTTCGGTGGCATTTTGGAAATTTCCGCTCACCTTCTTCCAGGCGTTCCCACTGGACATTATGTTGTCGGTGCATCGGGAGCCATCATGGCAGTATTCGTCGCCTTGGCCTTCTATCGGCCAAATTTAAAAGTCATGCTGTTTGGGATCGTTCCGGTGCGCATCATTGTCCTTGCCGCTGTCTTTGTATTGTTGGACTTGTTCTCATTAAACGTAGATAGCTTAAAAAGCAGCAATACAGCACACTTCGCCCACATTGGTGGAGCAATCATTGGCGCACTTTCCGTACAAAACATTCACAGCAAATCCAATGTCATTATGATCTTTAAACGCTTAAGCGATTGGTTCCGAGGACTATTTCGCAAGAACCCGAACATGAAAGCTAAGAAAGGTGGTCGTACCGCACAATTCAAAACGGATGAAGAGTACAACCTTGAAGCGAAACAAAAGCAAGCGAAAATCGACGCTATCTTGGACAAGATTTCGCGCTCAGGCTATGACTCATTGACTAAGGCGGAAAAGGATTTTCTATTTACCCAAAGTAAGAAGTAATCGATGTCAAAACTTCTACGTTTATCTACACTATTTAAAATACTGACGCTCATGTGTCTGTGTGGATTGCTCTTGGCTTATTTGACACCCTTCGTCCACCCGAACACCTTAAAAATCTTACCCTTCTTTGGATTGGCATACCCGATAATTTTGGTGTGCACACTCCTCGCCTTAGTGGTTTGGATCTTCGCAAAATCACGCATGGTCATTCTCATTGTTTTGGTCTTATTGATTGGCGGCAAACTTCATTTCAGGATGTTTACGCTGGGTTCAAATGAAAGTGAGTTGCCTGCTGAGGAAAAGATTCTCCATGTCATGAGCTACAACGTGCGCTTGTTTGATTTGTACAATAACGATTTGGAACAACGCAACAAGAACAAGGATTCCATCTTCTCATACATTGCCTCACAAGCTCCGGATATCATTTGTTTTCAAGAGTTTTACCACCAAGACCGTCCGACTAATTTTTCCACCCGCGATTCTTTGGTGAAATTGCTTCAAACGAGGGACTTTCATGAACGCTATGCACACAAGTTACGTGGAAGACAGAACTTTGGCGTTGTCATCTTGTCGAAATATAGAATGATTGCCAGAGGAGATGTGATGTTTTCCACGCAGGGGGACCGAGATTTTAACTATTGTATTTATGTAGATATCATTAAAAATCAAGACACATTCCGCATTTACAATGTCCACCTACAATCGATAAAATTGCAAGAAGATGACTATTCTGAATTTTCAGATAATGCGGTAAAAGAGGAGCCAAAATCGATGTTCCGAAGGGTCATTGACAAACTTCGTATTGCCTATCCCAAGCGTGCCGATCAAGCACGTCGTGTGATGGAACACGTGCAAACCTCCCCTTATCCCACAATTGTTTGTGGAGATTTCAATGACACCCCAATGTCGTACACCTACCACCAATTTAGCAAGTTGCTCATCGATGCGTTTCGAAACACGTCCATGGGTATCGGCTCAACCTATGTCGGTAAGGTTCCTGCGGGCCGAATTGACTATGTTTTTCACACCAACGATTTGCGGTCAAGTGACTTCATCATTCAGGAAACCCCGTACAGCGACCACCGCGCGATTTCCTGCAAAATCTTCAAATAAACCACTCATGATTGTTGAAATTAACCCTGAGAACATTGATAAGCGTCTCATCCAACAAGCTGTCGATGCCTTAAAAAGAGGCGGTATCATTATCTTTCCAACAGACACCGTGTACAGCATGGGGTGTGATTTGTACAATAAGAAGGCATTGAATGATTTGGCAGCATTGAAAGATGTGAAACTCAGTAAAGCTCATTTTTCAATTATTTGTTCCGACTTAAGTCACATTTCCGAATATACCAAACAGATTGATCGGCCGACATTTAAGCTCCTGAAACAATCGCTCCCTGGACCATTTACATTTATTCTGCAGGCATCAAATGAAATCCCTAAACTTTTCGACACGAACCGAAAGGAAATTGGGATTCGAATTCCAAACAACCCCATCATCATTGAGATTGTAAAGGCCTTGGGCAATCCGATTGCGACCACTTCCTTGCACAACGTAGAAGATGAAATTCAAGATTACTTTGCCGATCCCTATCAAATTTACGAGCGCTTCGATGAGGATGTAGTGATGATCATCGACGGCGGCTTCGGGAATCTTGATGCTTCCACTGTAGTTGATTGCACTGGACCTGAAGCAGAAGTGATCCGCCAAGGAATTGGAATTATCTAAGCTTTTGACGCTATCGACCTTTCGTTGTTGAAAGAAAGCTGATGAAGGCTACTTGGGCACGAAAGAGTTTCCGATATTCGTAATATGGTATTGAATCGCATTTGGGCAGGAATGTTCATCATCGCCATGGTGATGGGATTTTCTAAGTTAATCTTTTGGCAAGACACGCACATCCTTCAGAACATGATGGACGCCTTGTTTGAATCGGCTAAAACAGGTTTTGAACTGGCCTTGTTCATGACAGGCATCATGGCGCTTTGGATGGGAATCATGAAGATTGGAGAAGATGGTGGAGCGATTCGCGTGATGTCCCGGCTCATCCAACCTCTGTTTACGCGGCTATTTCCTGAAATCCCTAAAGGTCACCCAGCCGTTGGATCCATCATGCTCAATTTCTCCGCAAATATGCTTGGTTTGGACAATGCTGCTACACCGGCAGGATTGAAAGCTATGCAAGATTTACAGACATTAAATCCTGACCCAAAAACGGCAACCAATGCCCAAATCATGTTCTTGGTGCTAAACGCCTCAGGACTAACAATCATCCCAGTTTCAATATTAGCTGCCCGAGCGACAAATGGTTCAGTTGACCCAACGTCCGTGTTTCTACCGATCTTAATCACCACATATTTCGCAACCTTGGGAGGTTTAATCTTCGTTTCTATCCGGCAAAAAATAAATCTCTTTGATAAGGTAATCCTTGGCTATGTCGGTGGATTGACCGCATTGATTGTTGGTTTCATGTGGTATTTGAACACCCACCCCGATCAAATCAAAACGATCTCATCCATTGTCAGCAATACGATCATGTTTGGGTTCATCGCCTTCTTTTTTGGCTTGGCGATTCGTTCGAAGGTTCAAATGTTTGATTCATTCATCAATGGAGCAAAAGAAGGTTTTCAAGTGGCCATCAACATCATACCTTACCTCGTGGCCATGCTCGCAGCTGTCTCTTTGTTTCGTTCGTCGGGTGCCTTTGGAGATTTAATGAATGGCTTAAAAGAAATCTTACTCTTCTGTGGATTGAAAACACTTGAGTTCATCGATGCTTTGCCTGTGATTTTCATGAAGCCCTTTTCTGGAAGTGGTGCTCGAGGGCTCATGGTCGAGATCTTCCAAAATCCAGCCTATGGACCTGACTCCTTCGTTGGGAAACTCGCATCTACCTTCCAAGGCAGCACGGAGACGACATTCTATGTCTTGGCGGTCTATTTTGGTTCCGTTAAAATCACCAATACGCGCTATGCGGCATGGGCAGGAATTTTCTGTGACCTCATTGGTGGATTGGCAGCGATCTTGGTGGCCTACTTATTTTTTGGATGATGCGCGGGTATTTAAAACTTGTACCACTTCTTTTCTGTCCCGTATTTGGGTTTGGGCAAAACCCCTATGAGAAATGTACTTCGCTGGATACTGCCTTGAGACATCCCTTAGAGGTGAAAATCTTGCAATTGATTCAAGGTTCTCTGGATTCCATTCCTGCTTCAATCACAAAGCTTGTCAACTTGGAGGAGCTCATTTTGGAGGACAATCAGATCACCGAGATTCCTGATTTTGTCTGTCAAATGACCACGTTGAAAGCTCTTGGATTGGATGGGAATCAGATAAAGAAATTGCCTGAAAATCTAGGGAACTTAGTTCACCTAGAGTATTTGGGTTTAGATGACAATCAGTTGATTGCGCTTCCAGAGTCCATGCAGAAATTAACAAAACTTCTTGACTTGTACTTGGATAACAATGAACTTCGCGTCCTTCCCGAATGGTTTGGAGCCTTGATTTCATTAGAAACTTTATGGTTAAGTGGAAATCATTTGACCAAATTGCCAGCAACGTTTGTTGAATTGCAAGCATTACAATCAGTTTTGTTAATGGAAAATCGCATTGCAACATTTCCAAATGAGATGCATCGATTGACCTCTCTAGAATTCATAAATGTATTTGGAAATGACATCAGTGAAGCTCAACTTCAGTCACTTCGGGTATTGTTACCAAACTGCAGAATTAGCGTTGACGATTACTAATCCCTCTTTATGTTCAACTGGTTCAAGAAAAAACAAGCCCCACCGAAGAAAGCAAGTGAAATATCCACTGTGCCAATCAAACCGTTGGATTATCATCCAAAAATAATCATCGCTTGGGCGAAGGCCATTGAAGGAAATAGTGAACTTTTGTTGTGGTTAAAAGACAACGGCTACCCCGAATTGGCAATGGCCACCTATGCCATCTATCTGAAAGATGAAGCGCGCAATTGGCTCACCAAGAACGGTTATCCCCATTTGATGGCGATGATCAATGGCGCTGAAGGCAATGAAACTGCACAAAAATGGCTCTTGGCGCATGGTTTCGAAATCCTTTACCACATGGCTCAGGCCATAGAAGATGAAGAAGCAAGTTGGCATTGGCTTGGCAAGAATGTCACTCCAGACATGTTCATTTTAACACAAACCATCAGACGAGTGAAAGATAAAATTGAAGAAAACCACAACGACATTCACAGTTTCGGAAAAGACGCCTAGTGAATGTTGTAACGTATTTCCGCTGTCGTTGCTCCTTTTCCGTATTCTCTGAAATC
>JBILBT010000126.1:0-8458 GCA_044353545.1 Crocinitomicaceae bacterium
AAAATGACTTTCACCGGGCGCGTCTGCGTTTAAAGTTTGAGGAATTGTTTTTTCTTCAATTGGAATTATTACTGAGAAAATCAATTACCGCTCAAAAGTCGAAAGGTTTTGTTTTTAATGAGGTAGGTACAATTTTCAATCAATTTTATCAAGAGTATTTGCCCTTCCCATTGACGGGGGCACAGAAACGGGTAATCAAGGAAATACGAAAGGATTTCATTTCTGGTCAACATATGAACCGACTTTTACAAGGAGATGTAGGAAGTGGAAAAACCTTGGTCGCCTTGTTGGCGATGCTCATAGCTGTAGGGAACGGATTTCAAACTGCATTGATGGCCCCGACAGAAATTCTTGCCTCCCAACACCTAGAAACTTTAACGGAATTCTTGAAGGATATGCCTGTAAAGGTTTCCTTATTGACGGGGTCAGTGAAGAAAAAAGACCGAGTTTCAATACATGAAGGTCTAGAGGATGGTTCAATTCATATCCTCGTGGGGACGCATGCCTTATTAGAGGATGCGGTGCAGTTCAAAAATCTTGGTGTGGTGGTTATTGATGAACAACATCGTTTTGGTGTGGCTCAGCGCGCTCGAATGTGGAAGAAGAATACCATTCCACCTCATGTGTTGATCATGACTGCAACGCCCATTCCTCGCACCCTCGCCATGACATTTTACGGTGACCTTGAGGTTTCTGTTATTGATGAACTTCCACCTGGACGAAAACCGGTGAATACTGTCCATCGCTATGAAGCAAGTCGCTTACGTGTATTTGGTTTCATGAAAGAAGAAATCGCTAAAGGTCGTCAAGTGTATATCGTTTATCCGCTGATTAATGAATCAGAAACACTTGACTTCAATAATCTGATGAGTGGCTATGAAGCAATAACACGTGCGTTTCCTTTGCCTGATTATAAAGTGAGCATCGTGCATGGAAAATTGAAGCCGGAGGATAAAGACTATGAGATGCAGCGCTTCATCAAAGGTGAAACGCAAATCATGGTGGCGACAACAGTCATCGAGGTTGGGGTCAACGTGGCAAACGCGTCTGTGATGATCATTGAAAGCGCGGAACGTTTTGGTTTGTCACAGTTGCATCAGTTGCGGGGACGAGTGGGACGAGGGGCTGAACAATCGTTTTGTATTTTGATGACGGGGATAAAACTATCCAAGGAATCCACACGCCGAATGGAGACTATGGTCAGTACCAATGATGGATTTGAAATCGCAGAAGTGGATTTGCAATTGAGGGGTCCAGGTGATTTGATGGGGACCCAACAAAGTGGTGCCTTGGACTTGCGTATCGCAGATCTTTCGAGAGATGGGCAAATTGTCATCATGGCGCGTGATGAAGCTCGGGCTTTACTGGAACTAGATCAGGGCTTGGAACGGCCACAACATTTGACTCTCAAGGAGATTTTGCGCGAAATATTGAAAAGCAGACCTGATTGGGGTAAGATTGCTTGATTTAACCCACTTCATTTTTTCACCGCAGAGGCACAGAGAAAAAAATGAATTATCCCTCGAATGCCAAGTGTCAACCGCACCACCATTTTTTACCGCAGAGGCACAGAGAAAAAAATGAATTATCCCTCGAATGCCGAGTGTCAACCGCACTACCATTTTTTACCTCAGAGGCACAGAGAAAAAATGAATTATCCCTCGAATGACAATTGTCAACCGCACTACCATTTTTTACCGCAGAGGCGCAGAGAAAAAAATGAATTATCCCTTGAATGCCAAGTGTCAACCGCACCACCATTTTTTACCGCAGAGGCACAGAGAAAAAAATGAATTATCCCTCGAATGCCGAGTGTCAACCGCACCACCATTTTTTACCGCAGAGGCACAGAGAAAAAAATGAATTATCCCTCGAATGCCGAGTGTCAACCGCACCACCATTTTTTACCGCAGAGGCACAGAGAAAAAAATGAATTATCCCTCGAATGCCGAGTGTCAACCGCACCACCATTTTTCACCGCAGAGGCACAGAGAAAAAAATGAATTATCCCTTGAATGCCGAGTGTCAACCGCACCACCATTTTTTACCGCAGAGGCACAGAGAAAAAAATGAATTATCCCTCGAATGCCGAGTGTCAACCGCACCACCAATTTTTACCGCAGAGGCACAGAGAAAAAAATGAATTATCCCTCGAATGCCGAGTGTCAACCGCACCACCAATTTTTACCGCAGAGGCACAGAGAAAAAAATGAATTATCTCTTTAAATGCCTAATATCAACTGTACCTTTAGCAAAAAAAACTCTGTGTCCTCTGCGCCTCTGCGGTGGATAATAGTCTAGTGCTCCTTGAAGCTCAATTGCCAATCTAATTTTTCTTTTTTACCGTAGAGGCGCGTAGAGTGAATATTTTCTTGTTGTAACATTTAGGCGCTTACTGCGTATCCTTCGCGGTAAACATCACGACTATGAAAGCTCTTTTTCTCATCCTATTTTTAAGCATAACTGGCATATCTACCGCACAAATTATCGGAGGAACCTTAGTGGATGACGGTCGAAAAATGATTTCAACATCCAATTTCACTGTGACAGATAGCCTCTACACGGGTTCTGTCGTCATGTCATTGGCTGTCAATCGGAAAGGTGAAGTGACTTCTGGCAAATACATCGCAGAGGGCACTACGATCACATCTACGCCTATTCGAATAAAAGTCCGCAATTACGCCATGAAATTAAAATTCGAGGAAGCTGTGTATTTCCCTGAATTCCATTACGTCACGGTTAAATTTACAGTCAAGAAACCCTAGCTCGTTTTAAATTTAAGCGTAAATTGACGCATATTCCTTTTGGTACCTTGCCAAAATTTTCTTGCGCTTCAATTTTAAAGTTGGTGTCAATTCCTCAGCTTCAATAGAAAACTCTTTGTCAAGGAGAACGAATTTTTTGATTTGTTCCCAGTTGCCGAACCCTTTGTTGAATTCGTCGATTTCTTCCTGAATGCGACCAATAACGTGGTTGTCTTTTGCAATAGAATGATTGCTGCCATCACCTAAATCTATTCCCTTGCGCTGTGCCCATTCTTTGACAAATGCAAAACTCGGAACAATGAATGCGGAAGGGAACTTTTCTCCTTCGCCAATCACCATGATTTGTTCAATAAAACGAGATTCCTTGAACTTATTCTCCATAGCTTGTGGAACAATGTATTTTCCGCCGGAGGTTTTAAAAATCTCCTTCTTACGGTCGGTAATCTTTAAGAATTTATCTTCAACAAACATTCCAATGTCACCTGTGTGGAACCATCCTTCGGCATCAATCGCTTCGGCTGTCGCCTCTGGTAAATTGTAATAACCCATCATGACATTCGGGCCTTTTACTAAAATTTCTCCATCCTCAGCAATGCGTACTTGAACATCGTCAATCAATGCTCCGACAGTACCGATGCGAATGCCCCGGATAAATGAGTTTACAGAGACTACAGGAGAGGTTTCAGTGAGACCGTATCCTTCAAGTATTGGAATGTCTGCCGCAAGGAAAATACGCGCCAAACGAGGTTGAAGAGCAGCACTTCCCGAAGCAATAGCGCGTACGTTTCCACCTAGTGCTTCTTGCCATTTCGAAAAAATCAATTTTCTGGCAATAGAAAGACGGAAGTTGTACCACCAGCTTCTGCCTACAACATCATATTCTTCAGCTAAACCCACAGCCCAGAAGAAAAGTCTGCGCTTGATTCCTGTCAAATCGTCCCCTTTGGCCATGATACGGTCGAACACCTTTTCGATGAGTCTCGGAACTGCTGAAAACACATCTGGTTTTACTTCACGGATGTTGTCTCCAATGGTTTCCATCGATTCGGCGAAATGAATCGAACAACCAATGTACATGTAGAGGTAATGCAACATGCGCTCATAGATATGACAAACAGGTAAGAACGTGAGTACTTTCGAATTGTAGTCCGCTGGAATTGGCTCCTTACATCCCGACACATTGGAGAGGATGTTGTGGTGCGAAAGCATAACGCCTTTTGGATTTCCAGTTGTTCCAGAGGTGTAAATGATTGTTGCTAAATCATGGCTTTTTACTTCGTCCATTCGTGATTGAACATCAGACTCCTCGATCTCGTGCGATTGCGCATGTATGAGGTTCCAATGGTCAAATCCATCAATCAAATCAAAGGTGTATAAATTCGTCAATGTTGGAACATCGCCACGAATATGTGTGATTTTTGTAACAAGGTCAAGCGTGCTGACCACGCACATTTTCACTCCGGCATCATTCAGTATATACTTGTAATCACTTTCTGAAATGTTTGGATACAGAGGAACTACAATGGCTCCAATTTGCTGGATTGCGATGTCCATGACATTCCATTCCACGCGGTTAGATGAAACCAATGCGACATTATCGCCTTTACTCACACCTAAAGCAATCAATCCCCGGGAAACGATCATGACCTCGTTCAAAAATTCATCACAAGACATTTTGTGCCAGGAGCCTTCTTTCTTCGTTACGAACATCCCTGAATTGGGGTAGGTGCGTTGCTGGTAATAAGGAATATCGAATAAGCGATTTGCTTCTATCATAGTACTTCAGTTTTAGAATGTTAAATGTATTTATTTTTTTGTAAAATAAGTGTTCGGTAGAAACTTGAATTTGTTCAGCCGAAACCACTAAATATTCGTTCAACGACTTGGTTTGATAAACCATTTATAGATTTGTAACCTAAAACGATGTAAATATCGTTCACCATGTAACTTTAAGAGTTATCAAATTGTTTTAACTGCTACCTCGGAACACTGTTTTGAAAAGACAAGAATACAATATTGCGGTCTGCACGCACAGCGGTAAACTTTACGGCTTTGCGTTGAAGTTTCTTCGGAATTCTGAAGACGCCCAAGATATCGTACAAGATGTTTTTGAAAAACTCTGGATCAACCGAAAGAAAGTGGAAGCGGAGAAGGCCAAGGCCTGGATGTTTACAACAGCACACAATGCAATGATTAATTTTGTGATGAAAAAACAACGTATGATTTTGCCGGGAGACGATTTGATTCCTGAAACAGCAAAAATGGAACGTAGTGTATTCGAATCAAAACAAGTCGTTGACCGCGCTGTTAGTATTCTTCCCCCTGTACAGAAAAGTATTATTCTGTTGCGGGATCTCGAAGGATATACCTATGATGAAATAGGCGATATTCTAGAACTTTCACCTTCCCAAGTGAAGGTCTATTTGTTTAGAGCGAGGAATAAAATTAAAAAGCAGTTAAAAGGTTTGACACAACTCGTATGAGCAATCCATCATTTTCTAACATCGATCGTTGGCTTTTTGAGCTCATGGAGGGTAACCTTAGTGAGGAGCAAGTGGCACAATTGGAGACTTTTCTGATGCAGCACCCTGAACTGGATGTTGACCGCGACATGTGGGAATTGTCGAAAGTGGACGATTTTGAAGTAGCTTATCCGCACAGTGACAAAATCATTCGCCGCCGACCAGTTGGACTTTTCATGTCCATGGGTATGGCATCCATCGCTGGAATTATTGCCTTGGGAACAGTAATGTATTGGCCATCAGCAGAAGAGCAATCAACTGCGGTTTTTACTTCACAAACGGAAACGAAGAAAACAATAGATAAAGTCGATCTTCAGTCGGCCGAAACGCAAACTGAAGATTTTACAGGCGCAGGAACCATGGCTGCAACAGCAATTTCAACTTTGCAGGAAGTTGTTCCTCAAGCCATCCAAAATCAAGTTGTTGAGCAAACTGATCGATCAAATGTAGAAATGGCGTCAGGTGAAATGGCAAACACAATTGATTCGCCTAACTATGTGACGAATGAAAATTCAACTCACCTCAGTTCTTTACAGCAAATAAATGAGCAAAAAACGGTGGTGCTTCTTTCCAAACACGAGGAAGATAAGTCAGTAACTGCTGAAAAGAAAGAAGAAGTAGATGCAATCAATGAGCAATCTGAGCTTACAGAAAAAGTGATTCAGGATGTGGCGATCAACGAGACAGTTTCTGAACAAGAGGATAAAACAACGACAACACCGAGAACATCTCAAACACATAGTGTCTACAAGGAGACATTTTCGTCAAAATTGAGACAAGCGGGTAGAGCTTTAAGCCGCATGCTTGATAATCCTGTGGCCTTGAAGAACTTGAAAGACCCACATTATCACCTGCCTGGAATGCAGCCTACCGAAGTGAATTTTGGCGCTGTGGGTACCTTATTAGCTACGCGCGTTCAAACGATGTCTCGTCTGCAGTGGGCCGGACAACCAAATCAACAATTGATGAATAGTGTCTCCGTGGATGGTTATTCATACGGCATGCGCGGTGGGCTTGGTTTTGTGGTTAGTCATTCACAGTATGCCAATGGCGGAATTCAAAACATACGCTCGTCTTTCACCTACTCACCGAAGTTCTCTGTGAGCAGAAATGTCATTGTTGAACCTTCATTCCGCTTCACGATGGGGAACAAAACGATTGATCCAACAAAAATTCAGACGGGATCAATGGTTGAAATGGAGCGTTTAAATCCACATCAGTTTTACGCTGTCGGACAAATGCCAATCGGTCGATCCTTGTGGTATCGTGACCTGGGCTTAGGACTTTCTGTAAACACCCGTTGGTTCTATGCCAGCGTTCAAGGGGATAATTTACTGAAACATACCGACAACATTTACTCAAGCAATTTAACAGACATTCGTCGCTCCGGACAACATTTCATTGCTACACTAGGAACGGATTACGAGTCACGCAAGGAGAACTTCGGCGTTTCTCCGTACCTCGTGTATCAGCAATATGAAACATTAAAAGAAGCATGGTTGGGTGTAAATCTACGCTACCAATGGATTACAGTGGGAGGAGCGATTTCTTCACAACTCGATCCTGCGGTGTCCTTAGGCATCAAATTCAACCATTTCATGTTGGCTTACAATGCAGATTTAACGCATTCAGAAGTCCTCGGGAAACAATTTTTATCACACCAATTGACTATTCGAATCCTAACTAAACCAAGCCGCATGGGGCAACGTCTCCTAAATCTATAAACTATGAAAAAACTACTCTTCATTACCGCACTTTTGGTTTCAAGCTCTTCATTTGGACAAGACCCAACGTTCACTCAGTTTTATGCGAACCCATTGTATTTGAATCCAGCTTTGGCTGGTTCTTACGGTTGTTCGCGCTTTGCCTCGAATTACCGCAACGAATGGCCCAATTTGTCGGGTAACTATGTGACAACTAGCGCTTCTTGGGATAACTATTTTAGTAATATTTCTGGAGGAATTGGTGTTATTGTGACCAATGATCAACAAGGACAAGGCACGATTAGAACCTCTACATTAGGCTTGATTTATTCGTATCATTTAAAATTGGGCCGCAGGTGGAAATTGCAGGTTGGCGCGCGTGCTGCTTGGATTCAAAAATCGTTGGATTGGGATAAATTGACGTTTGGAGATATGATTGATCCGAGACGTGGTTTTATTTATTCTACTGGTGATGTGCCCAGAGGTGGTTCAAGAGGATTTTTCGATGCTTCATCAGGGTTTGTGTTCTTTAATAAGAACTTTTTTGCGGGAGCTGCATTTCATCATATGGTTCCGATGAACGAATCTATGATTGTTGGAGAATCTATCTTGCCAATGCGCACAACAGTTCACATGGGAGCGGAAATTAAAATTGGAGGAAAATCGAAGTACTCGAGTAAAACATCCGTTATGCCGAACATCATTTACCAATACCAAAATGGTTTTCAAGAATTAAATATTGGTACCTACTTTAAATACAGCGCATTCACCATGGGGGTATGGTACCGCAATAGAGATGCATTCATTATCACTATGGGAATCAATACAGGACGCTTTAAATTGGGTTACAGTTATGATGTTACGGTCTCAAAACTGAATAATGTCGTATCAGGTGGTTCACACGAAGTTTCGCTCGGGATCAACTTAACATGCAAACCAAAGGCACAAATCTTTAAATTGGTTTCTTGTCCTTCGTTCTAAAGATTCGGCATCAATTTAAAGAGTGTTTGTTTATCCATTTTTCCGGAAAAGTATTTGTCAAGGACTTGCATAAAGATGGGATGAGCATCATTGACCTGAGAGAATAGGGTCATGGAGGAACATAATTTTTTATCATCCCAGCCAACAACTTTTTCTGGATTGGTCTCATTCAATCCGCAAAGGGCTTGCGAAATTTCGACCAGTCGCGTTCCTAAAATAGGATGTTCCAAAAAGGCCTTTGCTTCGGATAAGTCTTTTATGCCATAGTAGGTGGAGTTGTGACTGTACCCAAACCCATCTAGTTGCGGAAAAATAAACCAGATCCAATGTGATTCTTTTTTTCCATTTCGAATTTCTCTCAATGCCAGCTGGTAGGTTGTTTCTGTTGTACCGTAATAGGGTTTCTCCTGCGCCTCAACAAATCGTTCTAAATTCATGGTTCTCGTTTTAATGCTCAATTAATTCAATTTCATCAGAGGCGATAGGT